>JANMMQ010000398.1:0-9263 GCA_031373465.1 Ilumatobacteraceae bacterium
GCCGGCGCGATCGTGCTCGACGTGCGTGAACCGGACGAATACGACCAGGGTGCGCTGCCCGACGCGATCCACATCCCCCGTGGTCATCTCGAGTCACAGGTCGAGACCAGGCTTCTCGACAAAGACGCCGAGGTCATGGTCTATTGCGCCGGCGGCGTGCGCAGCGCCTTCGCCGCCAAGACGTTGCAAGAGCTCGGCTACACCGATGTCGCGTCGGTTGCCGGTGGCTTCGGCAAGTGGAAGGACGAGGGCCGTCCCTGGAAGACGCCGGTCGTGCTCACGCCAGATCAGCGCAACCGGTATCAGCGCCACCTGTTGCTCCCCGAGGTCGGCGTTGCCGGCCAGGTCAAGCTGCTCGACAGCAAGGTGCTGATGCTCGGCGCCGGTGGCCTCGGCTCGCCCGCCGCCTTGTACCTGGCGGCTGCCGGAGTCGGGACCATTGGAATCGTCGACATGGACGAGGTCGATGCCAGCAATCTGCAGCGTCAGATCCTGCACAACCTCGATCGGGTCGGCGACCGCAAGGTCGACTCCGCGAAGAAGACCCTCACGCTGTTGAACCCCGACGTCGACATCGTCACCTATGACACTCGTCTCGATGCCAGCAACATCATGGACATCATCGCCGGCTACGACATCATCGTCGACGGCGCCGACAACTTCCCCAGCCGGTACCTCCTCAACGATGCCAGCGTGAAGCTCGGCATCCCTGTTGTGCACGGTTCGATCTTCCGGTTCGAGGGGATGGTCAGCGTCTTCCATCCTCTGCTCGGCCCGACGTACCGCGACATGGTTCCGGAGCCGCCGCCCGCAGAGTTGGCGCCGAGTTGCGCCGAGGCCGGGGTGCTCGGCGTGCTGCCCGGCATCATCGGCTCGATCCAGGCGCTCGAGGTCATCAAGGTGTTGCTCGGGCTCGGCGAACCGTTGATCGGCCGAATCCTCTCAGTCGACACGACCGACATGAGTTTCCGCACGTTCAACCTCCGCAAGGATCCCGCGAACCAGGTCACCTACGAGAACCGCGACCGGATCATCATCCGCGAGCTCGAGGGTCTCTGCGCTCCGGGACTGCACGACTGACGCACTACAGTTCGACTCGTGCTGGTAGCGACGGGGCAGCGAGAGACGGCGAAGCGGCTGTGGGTCCATTGCCCGGTTGCCGACATCG
This sequence comes from Ilumatobacteraceae bacterium, assembly GCA_031373465.1. Taxonomy (GTDB): domain Bacteria; phylum Actinomycetota; class Acidimicrobiia; order Acidimicrobiales; family Ilumatobacteraceae; genus JAENVT01. Next base: position 1,169 of record JANMMQ010000398.1, read on the forward strand.
CGTTGGGATGGTGCTGGCTGCCCATTGCGTTGCTGGTTTACGCGGCCGAGCCGCATCTGACGGCCGTGCAATCGATCATGGGCGTGATCTTCCTGATCTCGTTCGCCCACCAACCATTGACCCTCGGTCTCGTGTATGGCGACCCGGTGCAGCGTGGCGCACATCGACGCCTCTACCGGTGGGCGCCGTGGGTGGCATTCGGATTGATCGTCGTCGGGCTCAACGTCAGCCTCTCGGCCGTTGCATTGATTGCAGGCTTGTGGAATGCCGAGCACACGTTGATGCAGCGGTACGGCGTGATGCGCATCTACGGTCGCAAGGTCGGCGACGACCACGGGCGGCTCGAGAAGCGCATGTTGATCGTTTGGCTCGTCGCCGCGATCTCCTACATCGGTGGATATGTCGATCTGCAGCGCCTGGTCCACAAGCTCGGCTTCGGCGGCACGAACGCGCGCAGCGTGCGACTGCTGGCCGACCTCAGCTCGTATGCACGCATCCTCTTCTGGGTCGCCGCGATCGTTGGGATCGTCCTCGTCGCTCGTTGGTGGCAGGCTGAACGTCGTCTCGGAACTGCGGCCAGCCGTCCCAAGCACTGGTACGCCCTCGGCACGGCTGGGCTCGTCATCGCCGTCATGATCGACCCGATCGCCGGAGTCGCCGGGTATGTGGCCGCACACGCCATCGAATACTTCGCCGTCGTGCACAGCTCGCTGCGCAAGCGCGCAGACGCGTCGCCGGTGGCGATGGCAACGCGCACTACGACGCGGCGGGCAGCCACGTACGTCCTCTACTTTCTGGCCATCGGCCTGCTCGTGTACTTCACCAAGTCACGACTCGATGGTCGGCTGTATGCATTTGCGGTGCTGTTCTTCGGCGCGCTGCACATCCTGTACGACGGATTCGTGTGGAAGCTGCGACGGCCCGCAGTGGCCGCATCGCTGGGCATCACGTCGCCGGCGTGACAGCCTTCAGTCGAAGAGGTCGGGATCCGTTCGGCAGATCTCCTGCCAGAGCGGTTGGAAGCTGAACCAGCCGGCGGCAGGGAAGCCAGTCTGCTCGAAGGTGTACTGGGCCAGGCTGTGCTCGATGATCTTCGGTGTGCCCGCGGCCATCGCCAGCAACTGCGCCTGACACGAGCGGTCCATGCTGAGGAACCAGAAGGACGCCTCGTCGACGGACGTTCCGACAGTGAACAGCCCATGGTTCTGGTGGATGGCTGCCTTGCCGGTGGGGAACGCAGCAGCCATCTCCTTGCCTGCCTCGATGTCGAACACCACCGCGCCACCCTGCTCGGTGATGACTCGATGGTCGCCGTAGAACGCGCACGAATCCTGGGTGATGGCGTCGAGGGGGATGCCAAGCGAAGCGAAGGCCTTGCCGTGGACACTGTGGCTGTGGGCCGCAGAGATCACATCGGGCCGGGCCTGGTGGATGGCGGAATGGATCACGAATGCGGCGCGATTGACGGGCCTCGTGCCGTAGACCACTTCGCCCGTGTGATTGACCAGCAGCAGGTCGCTGACCCGCACGTGGCGGAAGCTCATACCGAACGGGTTGACCCAGAAGTGGTCGGGGAACTCAGGATCCCGGACCGTGATGTGACCTGCCACACCCTCGCCGAACCCGACACGACCGAAGATGCGCAGAGCGCCGGCCAGCTTCTGCTTGCGGTGCAGGCGTTCGTCTTCGACATTTGCAAAGGTGGGTGGCCCGTCCAAGCTGACAGCTTTTGGAGTCAACTCGATGCCGTCGATCATGCGCACGCCGGATTCCGTAATCGTCATGCCGACACGATACGCCCAGCCCCGCATCCACGGCTCCCGCCCGCGCCCACATCCGCTCCCGGCTTCGTTCCGACTTTCGGGATCCAGTGTTTGGCGCCTGAGGACCCATATTGGGGTCCCACGGTGACAAACGCCCTGTTCGCAGGAGCGCGGGAAAGGCAGTTGGTGCGGTCGGCCGCTCTCGAATCATCCGTGACGAAACTCGATCACACTCCCGAACGATCTGGGTGCCACGCTGCTCTCACAGTCGCTGGCGGGTTTCGATCGATGGCGCCCAGATCGTTGAGCGGGCCTCCTAGTTTCGTCACAGACGATTCAGAAGGGCCTGGCGTGCCGGGTGATGAGAGGCGTTGTCCTGCGGCAGATCGACCGGCGGGACGGGGGTCGACAGATCGTAAGGTCGGGAACATGAACCGCGAGATCATGCCTTCGACGATTGCGCCACCGGCGGCCAACTATGCCCACGCGGTGCTCACTGAGCACGCGGAGAGGACCCTCCACATCAGCGGCCAGGTGGGGACACTTCCGGATGGGACCGTCCCCGACGACGTGGCCGAGCAGGCCGCTGTCATCTGGGCCAACATCGCCGCGATCCTCGGTGAGGCCGAGATGAACCTCCACGACATCGTCAGCATCACAACGTACGTCGTCGTCGATTTCGTGGACCGCCTGCCCGAGGTGATGGCCGCCCGCGACCAGGCCCTCGTGGCCCATCGCGCCGCCAGCACTCTCGTCACGGTCCCCGCGCTCGCCCGGCCGGCGTGGAAGATGGAAGTCGCCGTCGTCGCTGCCCGCTAGCACACGCGACGTCGGGGTCGTACGCTCGTCGATGATGAGTGACGACAAGCGCACTGATTCCGGCATCGAGATCAGGGCTCTGTACGGACCAGGGGACCTGGCCGGCTGGGATCCTGACGACCAACTGGGCGAGCCGGGCTCGCCGCCCTACACCCGAGGGATTTACCGGTCGATGTACCGGGGCAAGTTGTGGACGATGCGCCAGTACGCCGGGTTCGGCACGGCATTGTCGACCAACGAACGCTTCAAGTTCCTGCTTGACGCCGGCCAGACGGGCCTGTCCTGCGCTTTCGATCTTCCGACGCAGATGGGCTACGACAGTGATCATCCGCGGGCCGAGGGCGAGGTCGGGAAAGTCGGTGTGGCAATCGATTCGATCGCGGACATGCGCATGTTGCTGGCCGACATACCCCTCGACACTGCGTCGATGAGCATGACGATCAACTCCACCGGAGCGATCCTGCTGTTGCTCTACGAACTGGCCGCCGAGGAGCAGGGTGTGCCGTCCAGCGAGATCAGCGGCACCATCCAGAATGACATCCTGAAGGAGTACATCGCACGCGGTACCTACATCTACCCGCCGCGGCCGAGCATGCGGATCATCACCAACAGTTTCGAGTACTGCGCCGCCAACGTGCCGAAGTGGAACACGATCTCGATCTCCGGGTATCACATCCGTGAGGCGGGCAGTACCGCCGTTCAGGAGATCGCCTTCACCATCGCCAACGGCATCGCCTACGTCGAGGCGGCCCTCGCGGCGGGTATGGACATCGATGCATTCGCTCCGCGGCTCAGCTTCTTCTGGAACGCGCACAACAACTTCTTCGAGGAAGTTGCCAAGTTCCGCGCCGCCCGGCGGATGTGGTACCGGTTGATGGACGAGCGTTTCGGCGCCAAGCAAGAGTCGAGCAAGTTGTTGCGGTTCCACGCCCAGACCGGCGGATCGACCCTGACCGCGCAGCAGCCGGAGAACAACGTGGTCCGTGTGGCGGTCCAGTCGATGGCCGCAGTGATGGGCGGAACGCAAAGCCTGCACACCAATGGTTACGACGAGGCCTTGAGCCTCCCGTCGAAGCAGGCCGCACAGATTGCGTTGCGCACTCAGCAGATCATCGGCTACGAGAGCGGCATCGTCGACACGCCGGATCCGCTCGCCGGCTCGTATTTCGTGGAGACGTTGACCGACGAGGTCGAGCGACTGGCGTGGGAGTACATCCACAGGATCGACGAGATGGGTGGTGCCGTCGCCGGTATCGAGGCCGGTTTCCAACAGGGAGAGATCGATCAGGCGGCGTACGAGTACGCCAAATCGATCGACGACAACGAACGCGTCATCGTCGGGCTCAACAAGTTCGCCGTCCCGACCGACGGAGACCCGGCGATCTTTCCCGCCGATCCCGAATTGGAGCGCGGTCAGAAGGAGTCGCTCCGGGCGTTCAAGGAGGCCCGTGACGCGCCACTTGTCGAAGCCCGCCTCGCCGATGTGACCGCCGCGGCACGCGGCACGCAGAACCTGCTCTATCCGATGAAGGAAGCGCTGCGCGCAAACGCCACGCTCGGCGAGGTCAGCGATGCGTTGCGAGCCGAGTTCGGTTCGTATCGGGCCGGCTAGATCGTGACGAGTTGGGCGACGCCGCACGCCCGCGTCGATTGTTGCGACATCACCACCGTCGGGCGGCGGAGTGGGAGACCACACGAGATCGAGTTCTGGTTCGGTGTCATCGACGGCACGTTGTATCTCATCTGCGGCAACGGCCCGTCTGCGGATTGGTACCGCAATGCGTTGACCAACCCCCAGGTGTGGGTGCGATTGGCCGGTGAAGTGCACACCGGCGTAGCACGCGACGTCACTGATCCGGTCGAGCGCCGCCAAGTCGGTGACCTGATGGGGGAGAAGTACCCATGGGAGGGCGACTCGTCGATCGGTCTCACGCGACACGTGTGGTGCTACGACGTGCCCGTCCTCGCCATCGGCCAGTGGGGCGACGATGACTGACGATGCAACGACTCCGGAGATCGTCACGTTGCTGACCTACGTCCTCGACGAGAATCGCGAGTCGCGGGAACTGGTGCGCCTCTCGCATGCCGGGCTCGTTCACCGCTCGATCGGCCTGCGACGTCGACTGGACGCCGTGATCCGTACCACTGACGGCTTCGCCGCCGGCCAGGCAGTGCAGTATCTACGCGAGAACCTCGGGCGCGCGCGGCAGCATTGGCGTACAGGTCTTGCGCACTTGGCGGAACTGTATGCGGCCTACCCCAACAACGAGCGGGTGCAGGTCCTACAAGACGAGCTACGGCAGGCCGGCGTCTCCGAGATCGAGCCCCTTCTCTCGCTCGACGCAGTGCCCCGTGGCCGCAAGCGGGCTGCGGCACATCTCGAGGCGGTTCTCAGCCGTATGTCCGATTGCGACAACGCGGTTGCGAGCGTCCGAAGCGAGCTGACGCTACGGAACATCCGCAACGACCGGATCTAGACGCCCACTGGTCACCCGACTTAGGCGTTCGCGGCCGCTGACTGCTCGGCCAGCTCAGCGGCGATGAAGATGATCTGGTCCTCCTGGCCGCCAACGAGCTTCTGCTCGCCGCACTTCATCAGCACGTCGGCGCCACTGACGCCGTACTGCTCGGCCGCGCGGAACGCATGCTTCAAGAAGCTGGAGTACACGCCGGCATAGCCCATCACCAGTGCAAGGCGGTCGATGATGCACTCGCCGTCCATCACGGGACGGACGACTTCCTCCGCGACGTCCATCAGGGCGAGCACGTCGATGCCGGTCTTGATGCCGAGGCGATCGGCGACAGCGGCGAAGACCTCGTTGCGGGTGTTGCCGGCTCCGGCTCCGAAGCCGCGCACAGACCCGTCGATCTGCACAGCACCCGCACGCACCGCGATGACAGAGTTGGCCACGGCGATGCCAAGGTTGTCGTGCCCATGAAAGCCGACCATCGCGTCGTTGCCGTGCTCGGCAACGACGGCCTCGACCCGATATTGCACGTCCTCGAGGATCATCGCCCCGGCAGAGTCCACGACATAGACGCATTGGCAGCCTGCGTCGGCCATGATCCTCGCTTGCTTGGCGATCAGTTCCGGTGGCTGCCCGTGCGCCATCATCAAGAAGCCGACCGTCTCCAACTCGAGCGATCGGGCCAAGCCGAAATGTTGGATCGACACGTCGGCCTCGGTGCAATGCGTCGCCACGCGGACGATCGACAGGCCAATGTCGCCGATGTAGCGGATGTCGTCCATCGTGCCGATGCCGGGCACCATCAAGGCGGCGATCTTGGCGTTCTTGGCTGTCTCGACTGCGGCCTTCATCAGCAGTCGTTCATCCGTCAACGAGAAGCCGTAGTTGAACGACGAGCCTCCAAGGCCGTCGCCGTGGGTGACCTCGATCACCGGCATTCCGGCGGTATCCAGCGCGGCAACGATGTCGCGAACCTGTTGCTCGGTGAATTGGTGGTTCTTGGCGTGTGAACCGTCGCGCAGGCACGTGTCGGTCACGCGGACGTCGAGCGAGCTTGAGTAGGGCATCAGTTGGCTCCGTTCGCGACTGCGGCCGCGCTGGTGAGGTGTTTTGCGATGCGATTGCCGGTGGCGGTCGCGGCGGCGGTCATGATGTCGAGATTGCCGGCGTACGGCGGGAAGTAGTCCCCGGCGCCCTCGACCTCTACCAGCACGGCCACACGTGGGGTACCGTCTCGTGATTCGCCGAACTGCGGTGCCGATTTGAGCCGGTACCCGGGGACGTATTGGGCGACGTTGGCGACTGCATCCTCAACGGCCTTGGTGATCAACACCTCGTCCGCGTCGCGTGGCAACTGGCAGAAGATGGTGTCGCGCATGATCAATGGCGGATCGGCCGGGTTGAGCACGATGATGGCCTTGCCTCGCCCTGCTCGGCCAACTTCAGCGATCGCACGCGAGGTCGTGCGGGTGAACTCGTCGATGTTTGCTCGCGTGCCCGGGCCCGCCGACACGGAGGCAACAGTCGCGACGATCTCGGCGTAGTCGACTTCGGTCACAGCGGCCACGGCGTGGACAATGGGGATCGTGGCCTGACCGGCGCACGTGACCATGTTGACGTTCATCGCGTCGAGGTGCTCGTCGAGATTGGCGCTGGGCACGACGAACGGCCCGGCGGCGGCCGGGGTCAGGTCGATGGCGCGAATCCCCAGCTCTGCGTACCTGGGCGCGTTGGTGACATGGACGTATGCGCTGGTCGCCTCGAACACGAAATCAGGCAGTTCACGTCGGGCCAGCAACCACTCGACACCGTCGGCCGACGTTTCCAGCCCCGCCTTCCTGGCGCGCTCGAGACCATCGCTGCGCGGGTCGACACCGATCATGTAGCGCGGTTCGATGACATCCGAACGCATCAGCTTGTACATCAGGTCTGTGCCGATGTTTCCGGAACCGACGATTGCTGCGGTCAACTTGGCCATGTGACCTACTTTGCTCCATCGACGACCCTCGAGGAAGGGCCCACGTTCCTATCTACGGAACGGTCCCTCTTGCCGAGCCGTCATGTGAAGGCAGCCGAGAGCTCGGCCACCACCTCGGCAGCGCTCATCACCCGGTGGACCGAGCCGACGGAACGCCCCGCGTACAGCGCCATCGCGCGAATGTCGCCGGTCGTGTCCCGAGTCGGGGTACTGACTCCGAACCGCGGCATCGGCATTGGCATTCCGCCGGCGGGCACCGTTTGCCCGACGACGTCGTCAGGCGCTGACTTCGCGGCGTCGATTGCCGACTGCAGAACGCGGTGCGGAGCATCTGGCCAGCCGATCGCGAAAGCTTCGGTCAACACCGAGTCCTCGGTGTTCGCCGCGACCAGCGCATCGATGTAGAGCGGGTGGGCGTAGGACTCGAGGGTCGCCACGAATCGCGTGCCGACACGCACCGCATCGGCTCCGAGCGAGAGCGCCGAGCGGATGGCCGCGACGTTGCCGATCCCGCCCGCAGCCACCACTGGCACGCTGACGGCTGCACGAACCGCAGGAAGCAGTTCGGCCAGCGGTTCGTGACCGCGCACATGGCCGCCCGCTTCCATTCCTTGGGCGATGACATATCGACAACCTGCGTCGACAGCCGCCTTGGCCTCGTCGACCGACCCGACCTGCCAGCCGCATATCACGTTGGCGGGCACCCGAGCAGCGTCGGGCCACTCATAGAAGAACTCGACGATTCGTAGGCGCGAGGCCAGCAACTCGACCACGTCGGGCAGCACGAATTGAGCGATGCACGTGGCTCCTACCGGGGAGTGCGTCAGCGCGGCGACCTCGTCGAGGTAGCGCTCGACAACCGCCGACTGCTGCCTGCCCACGCCGATCATCCCCAGCCCGCCTGCGTTCGAGACCGCGGCCGCGAGCGTGGATGTGGCGGTTCCACTCATGCCTGCTTGTTGCAGAGGCCACTTGCTACCAACGAGATCGGTGAACGGGTTCATGCGCTACTCCTACGTGATTGGGCCGCTGTGCGCAACCCCGCGCGATGATCACTGCATGGTCAG
>JANMMQ010000400.1:0-1576 GCA_031373465.1 Ilumatobacteraceae bacterium
CGACACGCCTGCGACGTTGATCGGTGTCGAGGGAGACGGTTGGAAGGTTCTGTCGACCGTGCTCGACCTCGCCGCGGTGGGGCTCGCCGCCGAGCAGGTCGGAGGTGCGCAGAAGGTGTTGGAGATGGCCGTCGAGTACGCCAAGGTGCGCGTTCAGTTCGGCCGGCCGATCGGCTCGTTCCAGGCGATCAAGCACAAGTGCGCCGACATGTTGTTGGAGGTCGAGTCGGCGAAGAGCGCCGCTTATTACGGCATGTGGTGCGCCGCCGAGATGAACGACGAACTGCCCTCGGTCGCATCTCTCGCCAAGGCGTACTGCAGCGAGGCGTACTTCCACGCGACAGCGGAGAACATCCAGATACACGGTGGCATCGGGTTCACGTGGGAGCATCCTGCGCACCTCTACTTCAAGCGGGCGAAGTCGTCGGAGCTGCTCTTCGGCGATCCCACGTACCACCGGGAACTGCTCGCCCAGCGCATCGGCATCTGACGCTGCGAAAGGGTCACTCCCGTGCGGCTCAAGCCAACGCCGCGGTTTGGCACCAGCCTCCGAGGGGTACTCTGCCGGACACAGCTGACAGCTGCAGCTGCTGACGAGAGGGAGCAACATGCAAAACAAGAGATTATTTGCTATTACCGCGGTGGGGCTGGCTGCCGCGATTGCGGTGCCAACGATCGCTTTTGGTAACGCGCGCGTCAACCCAGGTGGGAGCCTCGACTTTCTCAAAGGGCCACTGACGCCGTTCGTATCACGGCTGTCGGGTGCCAACGAGGTGCCACCGGCAGACCCGGACGGAACCGGCGGTGCCGCCGTGACCTTCGACATCGTCAATGCCGGGGATCCCGTGGCCGGTGCTCAGGCGTGCTGGGATCTGTCCTACACCAACATCACGGGAACACCTGTTGCGGCGCACATCCACCGCGGTGCGGCAGGCGCCAACGGCCCGGTCGTCGTCCCGTTGTTCACGGCTACCGCGATCCTCGGGCCGAGCTCGGGTACAGGGTGCACCGACATCGCTCCGGCTCTCGCCACCGAGATCATGACGACGCCGGCGAACTTCTACGTCAACGTCCACACCACCGACTTCCCAGGTGGCTCGATTCGTGGCCAGTTGTCCGCAGGCCCGCCGCCGGCAGGTATGGCGCACCTCTTGGCGGCACCGCTTCGCGCGTACGACTCGCGTGACGCTGCTGGCCCGAAGATCGGTGTCAACGAATCGCGTACCATCAGCCTCACATCCGGCAAGGATGGCGCAGGAGTGACGCAGATCGCAGTTCCGCCCGGAGCATCAGGTGCAATCGTCACGCTGACGGTGACCGAAACGGGAACCGGTGTCGGTGGCCCTGGTGGTTTCTTGAAGATCTACGCCGCGGGTGCTGCCGTGATTCCTGCCGTCAGCAACATCAACTGGTTCGGCCCTGACCAGAACCTCGCCGTCAACCTCCAGGTTGCAGTCGACTCTGCTGGCCAGGTCACGGTGTTTGCCGGAGCCAACGCGACTCACTTCGTGATCGACGTCGTCGGATACCTGTACTGATCGACAGCAATCCAATTGAGTAGCTAGATCGAGTTGGC
>JANMMQ010000409.1:0-1568 GCA_031373465.1 Ilumatobacteraceae bacterium
GCTCAGCTTTCAACAGGTAGGCGACCAGTCCGGCAGCGGCCTGCTGGACGACCAGGCGGTTCATTCGTTGGGGGCCGGCGCCAACCGCGGCGCGCAAACCCGCAGTGCCGAACTGCAGCCTGCCGCCGAATCGAACGGACAATTCGTCGTCGGCGCCGGCGATCAGGCTCTCCAGCTCCTCACGCATGTCTTCGTCGGGTTCAGCGGCCAGCCAGCGGCGCGCTTCGCTGCGGTAATCGCTCATGGCAAGAGCGTACGCAACTCCACCAACGGCCGGGGACCCACGTGGGAGATCACTTCCGCCGCTGCGATTGCACCCAGATGAGCGCACTCCGCCAGCGATCGCCGACGCGTGTACCCGTACAGGAACCCCGCCGCGAAGAGATCGCCCGCGCCGGTGGTGTCGAGCACATGATCGACCGGTTGGGCCGGGGCGGGCAGTACTTCGTCGGGTGTCACGACCATGCAGCCGTCGGCGCCCACGGTGATGACCGCGAGTGAACAATCGACGCGAACGGCAGCGAGTGCGTCATCCATCGAGTCGACCTCGTACAAAGACATCAGTTCCTCTTCGTTGCCGAACAGCACGTCGACCTCGTCGCTGACCAAGGCTCGGAAGTCGGCTCGATGCCGGTCGACGCAGAACGAATCGCTCAACGTCAACGAGACCTGTCGGTCGTTGGCATGAGCTATGTGCGCCGCATAGCGAAAGGCCTCTTTGGCTTCGGGCCGATCGTAGAGGTAGCCCTCCATGTACAGCACCTGGCCGGCAGCGACGGTGTCGGCATCGATGTCGGATGGGCACAGCAGCGATGACACGCCGAGATAGGTGTTCATCGTCCTCTGTGCGTCAGGCGTGACGACGATGATGCAGCGACCCGTGGGCGTTCCATCGGCAGGAGCACCGGGGCGAAACTGCACACCGACGGCGCGACAGTCGTGTCCGAACACGCGGCCGAGGTCATCGTCGCTGACCTTGCCGATGTACGCAGCGGTACCGCCGAACGAAGCGACGCCGCACATCGTGTTGGCGGCGGACCCACCGCTCATCTCGATGGCTCCGCCCAGGGCTTGATACAGATGCAGGGCACGATCGGTGTCGACCAGTGTCATCGAGCCCTTCACGAGGTCGTGCCGGCTGATGAACGTGTCGTCGGCATGAGCGATGACGTCGACCAAGGCGTTGCCGATCCCCACCACGTCAAATTGAATGCCCGACACGTCGGAGCAGGCTACTGGCCACAGTCGCCGGGGATACGCTCGTCGAGTGAGCGACAACCCCTACCGACTCCCCCACACAGTTGTTCCGAGCCGCTATCGGCTGGTGCTCGAGCCGGATCTCGAGAAGGCCATGTTTTCCGGAACCGCCGGGATCGATATTCGGGTCTCTGAGCCCGTCACGAAGGTCGCGCTGAACGTCGACGAGCTGGATATCACCTCGGTTCGGATCGGCGGGAACGACGCCCCGTTCCACCTCGACCCCGATACCGAGCGCCTGGTGATCGAAGCCTCCGTCGATCCCGGCGATGCAGTCATCGAGATCAGCTTCACGGGCACGCTCAACGACA
>JANMMQ010000460.1:0-1688 GCA_031373465.1 Ilumatobacteraceae bacterium
GATCTGATACCAGTTGCTGCTGTAGAAGACACCCGCGAGGAAGTCGCCGCGTGTGCGGCCTTGCGGCTGGCGCTTGAACAGCGCCATGTAGACCGCCATCGCGCTCATCATCGTGAAGACCGCTGGCAGCAACCGGCGGAAGCGGCGCAACCAGAACTGACCGAGGTTGACCCGTCCGTTGCGCTCGTGCTCGCCGATCAGCAACAACGTGATCAGGTAGCCGCTGATGACGAAGAAGACCTCGACACCCAGGAAACCACCGCCGAGCCACGTGTGGTTGGCGTGGTACAACATCACTGCAACGACGGCAAGGGCGCGCATGCCGTCGAGCCCCGGCAGGTACGGAACGCGATTGAGTTGCCGTTTGGGCGCGCTGAATGAGCTGGAGACGCGAGGTACCGTCCGTGTGCTCATCGGGTCTCCAGTATCGCTGATCGAGTACTGCCCAAAGTGGTCACACGTGTGTTTTGGTGCGCCTTTGTCAGCTGGTGCGGGCGCGGCCCGCGTTGCCCAAGCCGAGGTTTCTCGCAATCGTTCGCGTGGTCGCGCTTCGATTCATGGTGTAGAAGTGGAGACCGGGCGCGCCTGCTTCGAGCAGCGCCTCGCACAGTTCTGTTGCGACCTCGGCTCCGATGCGGTTCGCCTCAGCTGCGTCGTCTCCGGCCTTGCTGACTCGATCGACGAGCCACGCCGGAACCTCTGTCCCGGACATCGATGCCATGCGCGAGACCTGGGCGAGGTTGGTGACGGGCATGATGCCGGGTATCACCGGCTTGGTCACACCGAGCTCGGCGAGCTCCTCGACCAGCGCAAGGTAATGGTCGACCTCGAAGAAGAACTGCGTGATGGCGAAGTCGGCGCGGCCGAGTTTGCCGGCGAGATGTTTGCGGTCGTCCTCGCGGTCGGGTGATCGCGGGTGCAGCTCGGGATGGGCCGCGACCCCGACCGAGAACCCTCCGAAGTCGATGATGTCTTCGACCAACTCACTGGCGTGCCGGTACTCGCTGACGGTGGGAACATCCGAATCGGCAGGCGGATCGCCGCCGAGGGCGAGGATGTTCTCGATCCCTTCCGCGCGGTAGTCGATCAAGATGTCGCGGATGTCCTGGCGGGTGTGACTCTGACACGTGAGGTGTGCCATCGGCGTCGTCGACGCCTGCCGGTGCACCCACGAAACGAGGTCGTGGGTCTTGGTGCGCGTGCTTCCACCGGCCCCATACGTGACGCTGACGAAGTCCGGCTGCAGATCCTCGAGTTGGGCGATGGCGTGGCCGAGGCTCAACCAACCTGCCTCATTTTTGGGCGGGAAGAACTCGAAGGAGAACGTCCGTCGCTCGGCGAGTAGATCGGCAATCCGCGCCATGTGGCACAAGCTTGCCAGAACTCGCATCGTCCATCGACCCACCCCTGCCGTGTCAGGCTGTACGGAACGGTGAGGAGGGCGCATGTCACAGCAGGCGAAGTGGTGGCCGGATCCATACGGCAGGTTTCAGCAGCGCTACTTCGACGGCTCGAAGTGGACGGAGCACGTCACCGACAACAACGGGACACAAACGGTCGACCCGTTGGGAACGACCGTGTCCGTTCCTTTCGTGACGCCGACCAATAGCTCCACGACAGATCCCGCGGCCACACGAGTGGCAACTGCGCCCGTCGCCGCGAACCTGAATCAGTTTCTCGACGAGTTC
>JANMMQ010000483.1:0-5580 GCA_031373465.1 Ilumatobacteraceae bacterium
CTTCCCGGATCATATGCCAGCTCTATGCATGATCATGCAGTCTAGTGCATAACAAATGGGCTGATGACTGCTGGGGGGTCGGGCGCGCCAACCGACGCTCGGATCGAGAACATTCACCATTGCTCCTCCCGTATGGGCCTCACGGGACCCATTTCACGGCAGGGCGAGCGTAGCAGGCGCCCGCCGTGGCCAGGCTCTTGCCTGGTGGTACGTTGCCCGGATGCCAGAGCTACGCGGCACCATCGTGCTGGCCACGTACAACAGCGGTGCGTCGGTGGGCCCGGTGCTGGCGGAGATCGAAGAAGCGGCATCGGTGCTCAACCGATCGGGCATCGAGCTCGAGGTGTTGCTGGTCGACGACTCGAGCCCCGACAACACCGCCGCGAACGCAACCGACGAAGCGGCGAGGCTCGGGATCAAGATCGAGATCCTCACCGGATCTCACCTCGGTCTGGGCCGCTCGCAGCTCGCCGGGTTCGAACATCTGCTCAAGACAGCGGATCGCGACTTCTTCGTGACCTTGGACCCCGATGGCCACCACGACGCTCGTCAGATCACCGACGTCGTGCGCACGTTCGTTGCCCGGCGCAGTGGCGTGACCATCGGGTCGCGGTGGGTCCGCGGTGGCTCCTCCCCCGGCACATCCGCGCTGCGTTCGGTCGTCAGCCGGACCGCCAACATGCTCGCTCGGCGAATCATCGGCTTGCACGGTGTGCACGACGCGACAACTTCGTTCCGCATCATCCACCCCGACGTCGCCCGGCTGTGGATCGATCTGAAGGTACCCGCCGACGGATACGGCTACTTCACGACGTCCATCGCCATCGCCCAGGCAGCGGGGTTCTCTGTGACGGAATGCCCCATCACGTTCCGGCCGCGTTACGCCGGCGTCCGCTCGCTGTCGTTCTCCGACATCACCGCGTTCTGGCGCAGCCTGCACACCACTCGAATCCTCGTAGCCGGAGTGCGCGGAGAGGCCAGGCGGGACCAGGCCACGTGGGCCGCTCGTTCGCCACGCATGCAGGCCCAGGCCGCATCGTCGAACTCGCAGTTCGGTGCCGCTGAGGAGTTGGAGAACTTGGCGAATGCCAATCGATTCTTCGGGTGGATCGCCGACGAGCTCTCGCCCCACCTCGGTCACCGGATCCTCGAAGTCGGTGCGGGAATCGGGACGATCGCGATCAAGATGGCCGAACGGAAGCCTGCAAGCCAGATAACCGCACTCGAGCCGGCAGGAAACCTCTTCGATGAGTTGCAGGCGGCCACCAAACGACTCCGCAGCGTCACACCGCTCCAACTCACCTCACAGGATCTCGCCAGCACCAGGCATCAACAGTTCGACTCGATCGTGTACGTCAACGTCCTCGAGCACATCCGCGACGATGCTGCAGAGATGCGCACTGCGTTCGAGCTGCTCGCTCCGGGCGGGTCACTCGGGGTGTTCGTGCCCGCAATGTCGCGGCTCTACGGCAGCCTCGACTACAAGTCGGGGCACCATCGTCGATACGACAAGGCGCAACTGCGTGAGGTGATCTCTGGCGCGGGTTTCGAGATCGTCGAACTGCGCTATCTCGAGGTGGCCGGGGTCCTGCCGTACTGGTTGATGTACCGGGTGCTCAACCGGCAATCGCTGAGCGCGATGTCGTCGGGCGTGTTCGACGGAGTGGTCGTGCCGGTCAGCAAGATCGCGCAACGTCTGGTGCCGAACCCGCCGTTCGGGAAGAACCTTTTGGCGATCGCCCGCCGTCGCTAGCGGCCTGGCTTGCGATGGCCGACGATAACGTCGTCCTGGTCGAAGAGGACTTCGTACGGCCCGTCGGGTGCGATGAAACCGGCGACCAACGCCTGCTGCGCCGGGCCGACCTCGAACATGTCCAGCACGATGTATTGGATCGTTGCCGGATCAGGCAGGCGATAGCCGTCGTCGTTGCCCCAGTACGAGGGAACCCAAGGGTTCGGCCAGTCGTAGATCTGCTCGCGATGCGAGAGGTGAGGCAGCAACGTGTAGGTGGCGGCGACCGATACATCCCTCGGCACAAGCTTCAGCGCCTCACGCATCGCCTCGTGACGTGGCGTAGGTTGCGCCCAGACGTTGTACGAATCGCCGACCGGCGATGGTGACCAGGCGATGTTGGTCATGTACGCGCAACTGAGCAGCCAGATCGGCAGCACCACGTGCATGATCTTGAACCGCCACAGCACCCGGCCACCCTCGATGGCCGCGATCATCAATGGCGCGATCATCATCGCCGTGTATTGGTAGTGGATGCTGCGCGCGTAGGGACTGAGACCGATGACGCTGGCCAACATCTGCGGCACCGCCATCAGCAGTGCCAGCGGCGCAACGAGCGGCAACCCGCCGAGCGGTAACGCCAGGTCGCGGTAGAAGCGCAGACGGTCGGGTTGTGTCGCGTCGCCGATCACGCGATTCGGATGGCGAAGCATCGTCTCGATGATTGCCGGCATGTCCTTGCCGTAGTTGCTGTAGAAGTACTCGATGTAGAACGGCTGCTTGCCCTGGTTGAAGTGCGGGATGACGAACCTCGTCGCCACGAGATACCACCCGAACCCGAGACCGACAGTCGCCAGCGCCATCATCTGGTCGCGGTGCTCGCCCTTGCCCGGCCGATACATGAACGCCAGGATCAGTCCGAGCATGATCACCACGAGCGCCGTGTCTTCGCGTATCGATAGCGCGATCAGCAAGGCGATGAACATCGCCCGCCAACGTCGATGTGTTGCAAACCACCAGGCGTAGAGGAGCGGCGCGATCACCAGCGACTCAGGATGGAAGTTGGCCCAGCTGATCCACTGGATCGGCGCGTACATCAGATAGACGACTGCGAACAGCAGGCCCATCCACGGCTTGAGGAAGCGGTCGCGGGCGATGAGGTAGATCGGAATGGCCGCCGCGCCAAGGCCTACCGCCTGCGATATGTAGAGGAACGACGGGCCTGCGCCCAACCAGTAGAACGGCACATAGGCCAAGACGATCAGGTTGAGGTGATGGCCCCAGAACTCCATGCCGCGGACGGTCATGAAGCTCTGCCCGCCACGCGAGACCAGCCAGAACCCCTGGTCGTAGATGCCCATGTCGTACGACCACGTGCCGAAGTTGCGATGATGCTGCACGCCGAGCGTGCCGAACACAAGGGCGAACAGCAGCGCACCGGCGCCCGCGAACCATGCCGCCGGGTGGATCGTGTAGATACGGTCGGCCCAACGTTGCATTCGGCCCACGGTTATCTCACCTGTAGGTTCGTCGGCGAACTGCTCCGCGCTGGAGCCGACCTCTTCCTCGGCGATCACGTCGCGATGATAGGTGCCGCACCCGGTCATGACACGCCGGTCATCTCGAATTGGATGCCCGGAGCCCTGATCGTGGAAGAGTGTTGCCGAACTGTTGGTTGGTGCGCGCGGCAACGCGTCGAGCGCATCGCGCGTTTGTAGGAGGGAAGCTGAAGTGACGAAATTCGGCTGGTTGTCGCCCGTTGCGGGCCATGGGGGCAGCAACTTCCAACCCATCGTGATGTACCAGGAAGCCCACATCCTGCCCGAGGCCCTGCCGCATTTCGATTCCGTGTGGATCGCCGATCACTTCTACGGGTTCGACAGCGCGAAGAAGGAGGGGTTCCTCGAAGGTTGGATCACGCTCACCTGGCTTGCGGCAAGGTTTCCCGATGTCATGCTGTGCCACCACGTGCTGGGGCAGGGTTACCGAAACCCGGCCCTCACCGCGAAGATGGCAGCGACGCTGCAGGTGCTGTCCGGTGGACGCTTCATGCTCGGCATCGGTGCCGGGTGGCGCGAGGACGAATATCTCTCGTATGGCTACGAGTTCCCGAAGACCTCGGTCCGTCTGCACCAGCTCGAGGAAGTCGTACAGATCTGCCGCCTGATGTGGTCCGAAGAGCACCCGACGTTCAGCGGCAAGTACTTCAAGATCGACGACGCAGCGGCCACACCTCGACCCGATGTTGTTCCGCCGATCTGCATCGGCAGTTCCGGCGAAAAGCTCGGGCTGCCGATCGTTGGGCGCCACGCCGACATCTGGAACGGGGCCTACAAGGACGACGAAGACTGGAAGCGCAAGCGCGACATCGTCAGCGCCGCAGCAGTCGATGCCGGTCGGGATCCAACCAATGTCGAGAGCTGTGTCACCGTTGCCGGTGATCTTCCTGAATCTGATGCAGCATCAGAGAGTTGGCTCGAACGAGTGACACATCTGCGCGAGCTAGGCGTGAGCTACTTCGTGATGGACTTCGGCCATCCCCTGCACGTCGAGCCGGCGCTCCGTTTCGCCGAGCAGGTCATCGCTCCGATGAAGGGGTGACCTTAAACAACACCAATAACAACAACAGCTCAGTCCGACGCGCCGGACAGGCGCATGTGCGACATTCTCCAGTTGGCGACGACGAGGGCGACGACCGTCACGATCAGCAGCCGAACGATCGCATCGCCACCTTGGGGGATCCCGGCGCGAATGAGCCGGGCGGGTGGGTCGTCGAGGTAGCCGACGAAGATGGCGCGCGATTCCCACGTTGGAGATAGCTGGGCGATTCCCGTCAACGCCGCGCCAAGCAGCCGTTCGACAAGGAACACGATCGCCAACGACCATGCCGCGGTACGCCGCGTGATGCAGCCGATGGCGATGAACAACGCTATGTACGACACGCTGCCGACGGCGACAGCGAGGTAGGCGGCGCCCGCCGCCGACGGTGCGCCGGCAACGACGGCGGCCAGTGCGGTGGCGGGAGCGATCGTTATCAGCGCGACGAACGAGCCGCCCAGCCAACGTCCCAGCACGATCTGCCACGTCGGCGTCGGCGACAACCAGGTGAAGTGGAACGTGCCGGCGCGGACTTCAGAACCGAGAACGGCATCACCGATGACGAGCGCGGCGATCGGCAACACCAGAGCAAAGATCCCCTCTGCGGCGACGTTGGCAAACGCACGTTCTCGTGTCGGGAAGTTGTCGACGGCACGGGCGAGCAATCCGAAGAGCAACGCTCCGGCGCACGGCAACAAGATCGCGAACCAACGCTTCGGCGGTAGGCACGACTGCCATGTGTAGACGACGATCGCAACGAAGCGAGATCGTGAACGCGATGCTGTGATTTGCATCGGCTCGGTCATCGGACCAGCTCCCGGAACAGGCTCTCCAACGAGTCGTCGAGAGCGCGCACCTCGAGCAGGCGGATGGACGAGTCGCGTGCCAGCCGGGGCAAAGCCAGGGCGAGCTCTCGGGCTTGCACTGTCTGGATCACGAGCCCGTCGCGCAAAGGATCGAAGCTGACGCCCGCCACAGATTCGAGGGTGATCAACGCCGACGCGAGCCGCCGTCCCCCGTCGGAGCGCACCAACACGTGTCGCGGTCGGTCATCCATCGCGTCACGAATCGCGTGGCGCCCGCCGGCAGCGGCCAACCGGCCGTGCATCAGCACGATCATCCGCTCAGCCATGCGCTCGACCTCGTTGAGCACGTGCGAGCTGACGATGACCGTTCGACCGCTTGCACCGAGCTCCTTGAACAGATCGATCAGCTTGAGGCGCTGAACCGGGTCCGCACCGTTCAGCGGC
>JANMMQ010000496.1:0-5747 GCA_031373465.1 Ilumatobacteraceae bacterium
CCGCCCTTGCGAATCGTCAGTGACGCAATGTCGTCAGGCCGATTGCCCGCGCCAGGCCCTACCGAATCGTCAGTGACGCAATCCCGCGACGCGGACGCTTGTTTCGTCACGGACGATTCACAACGGCGTCCGGCGGAGCACCGACGCTTGTTTCGTCACGGACGATTCACAACGCCGCCCGGAGGAGACCCGGCGCTCGTTTTCGTCACGGACGATTCACAACAAATCCGCACGGGGCATACAACGCCAACGGCCGTAACGGACGCCGGCGGGTCGGCTGGCAGCTCCAACTCAGGCGTGGACGCTTGGCGATGGTGGTCGGCTGACTCGGAAGGCGATCAGGCAGCGGTCTTGATCGTCGACGAGCCATCCTTCGTGGCCGTCCTGGCCATCGCCGCCGGCGATGAAATCGATCCCGCCGACACGGAGCGCAACACTAGGATCCACGGAATATCGGTATTCGACCTCGACTCGCAGGGGCGCTCGCAGGTCACGCCTGCGGGCGAGCATCTCTTCGACGACCACGAAGGCGATGGCGTTGTTCATGTGGTTCATCACATCGAAGTCAGCGAAGCGGGCGTGCCATGGGCGCACGTCGAGTCCTTGTGGCGGACCGGCGAGGCTCAATCTGGATGAGATCGTGCGACCTTGCGTGCTCGGCGAGAACACGTCGTGGAACTCCGAACCGGGCGGAACGGGCCGGAGCGTTTCGCTGTGAAGATGAACCCACAAGGTCGCCGAACTGATCGATCCACCACCACCGGCGCTACGCAGATCGACCCGACGCTCGGCCCATCGCGACCCAAGACCAGAGCACCACGTGACCATGTCGAGTGGTTCGAGATACGTGGGGAACTGCAGTACGTCGATAACGGTTCGCCGCACGACCCAGGTCATCTGCGCGAGCCCGGCATCGCGGGTGTCGTCGTCGGACAGGTCCTGCAGATAGCGGGCCGCTGCATCGAGTCGCAGCCGACCACCTGGCGAGCAGTCGCCGAGCCTCACGCGATGCGAGCCCGAGAACGTTCGGCCGACCGTCGGGCGCCCCACCATCTCAAAGCCCGCTACCTCGTACACGGTGTGACAATAAATGAGTTGACGCAGTCGCGAAGATCTGGTTGCCTATGTTTCGGCGCGGCACATTTGTGTCTTGCCGACGAACTACGGAAGGTATGGAACCTATGAGCACGACGTTCGCACCGCAAATGGCCCTCGTGGCCGTTGGCGCGCGCCCGTGCAACGGGCTCGTCCATGGCTACCAGTGGCGTGCAGCAGTGTCGTCCGTCATGAACACCAATTTCATGAATGAGACCGCTATCAAGCGCCCAGCCCGACGCCTCGGAAAGCAACCGACGTAACACCATTACGTCGAGAGCAACCGCTCCGAGGCCGTCGGGATTCGATCCCGGCGGCCTTTCTGCTTTTTCCCGCCCTTCCCACTCGTCCGAGAGGAACCACCCGAAATGTACGCAATCGACATCAACCGAGACATCGACATCGAATTCGCCGAACTGGTCGAGCCGGTAGCCGTGCGCGCCCCCAAGCCGCGCTGCGCCGACGGCCACGGCACCCTGACCCACCTGTTCTTCTCGGACACCCCGCTCGACATCGCCCGTGCGAAGGCCATCTGCAGCAAGTGCGCGCTTGCCACCGATTGTGTGAGCGGCGCCATCGAGCGAGCCGAGCCCTGGGGCGTGTGGGGTGGCGAGCTCATAGAAGGCGGTCGCATCGTGGTCAACAAACGACCTCGTGGCCGACCACCCAAGAATCCCCGCCCCGCGGTGGTGATCGACGAAGTGCCTATCCCCCCGCACCTCGTCGCCTGACACCACCGCCCGGGGCGGGTGATCGCCGGTCGGGGGCAACGCCTCGCGCGACCCCCTGACTGAGCCACGACGCCCCCTGCCATCGGATTCCCCCCGACGATGGCAGGGGGCGCTCCGTCGGTAGCCTTCAGCACGTGACGGTCAACAAACGGCTGCTCTTCGGCTCGTTGGCCGTGGCTGCGGCGCTCGTGGCCGGCGTCAGCGTCGCAGCCGCCACGCGAGACGACAACACCGGCACCGGCACCGTCGACGACGTCACGCTGACGTCGAGCAACGATCTCGTCCCTTCGATCGGCACCAATGCAAAGGTGACGGGCCGATCGCTGCCCACCGTGAACGTAGAAACCGTCAACGGCGACGCCTTCACCACGGCGGATCTCGTCGGACGCCCGCTGATCATCAACTTCTGGTACTCGACCTGCGCGCCGTGCAAGAAAGAGCTCCCCGCCTTCGCCCAAGCGCATGCCAAGTTCGGCGACCGGGTCCGCTTCGTCGGCATCGACTCACTGCCACCATCCGCGCAAGAGGAAGCCTTTGCCCGCGACAAGGGCGTTCAGTACGAGCTTCTGTACGACACCGACGGCAAGTTGTCGTCGGCAATCGGCGTCGCCGCGTGGCCGCAGACCCTGTTCATCAACGCCCAGGGCACTATCGTCGAACAGACGGGGGAGCTCACCGCTGACAAGCTGGAAGAACTGATCAGGACCAAGTTGCTGTGATTGCGTTCGACGCCCGGTTGGCCACGTCGTTCAGCCAAGGACTGCTGGCCGCGATCAATCCGTGCGGCTTCGTGCTGCTGCCGACCTACCTCGTCTACTTCCTCGGCATGGAGAACCTGCGTCCGGGCGCGGAGCGGGCCTCTCTGCTGCGGGCCATCAAAGTGAGCCTGGCCGTATCAGCTGGATTCATGAGCATCTTCGTGGTCATCGGCGCAGTCACCAAGCTGTCGACCAACTTCTTCGTCGAGAACGCCCAATGGGTCGCACTGATCATCGGACTTGGCCTGGTGGTACTCGGTGTCGCCATGCTCTTCGGTTATCGCCTTCCATTCACGACACCAAAGATGGATATCGGCGAACGCGACAGAAGCGTGCGGTCGATGTACGTGTTCGGGCTGGCCTATGCCGTCGCCTCGATTGGCTGCACTGTCCCGGGATTCACAGCCGTGGTGCTCGGCAGCTTCAGCACCGAGGGGCTCACCACGGGAATCACCGCCATCGCCCTCTACGGAGTGGGCATGGCGCTGGTCGTCACCGGGCTAACCGTCACCCTCGCGTTCGCCAACACTGCGCTCCTGCGAATCCTGCGGCGCGGCATGGCGTGGTTCGAGCAGCTCGCCGGAATTCTGCTGATACTCACCGGCATGTACCTGTGCTGGTACTGGTACAGCAGCATCACAGACGGTTCCGGCGGCCGAGTCGTTGCCAAGGCAACGAGCTGGAACGGCAAGTTGGAAAATTTCGTGTTGAACCATCAAGTCGCTGTCGTCTGGGTCGGGGTGATGGTGATCGTTGCCGCGGTCGTCACAGCCCTCACGCTGCAACGCCGCGAGCCGGCCTCGTGACCGACCGATTCGCCGAGCTGCTGGCCCTCCCAGGCGTGCGCGAGGTGTGCGAGCTGCGCAGCCGGATCGGGTTCATGGCCTACCACGGCGGATCCCTGGAGGAGCAGACCGACGTCATCGCCTCGCGCGCCGCAGAACGAAGCGAAGCCAGTTACTACGGGGTCCTGCAACCCGACGATGTACAACTGCACATCCCTTCGCACCTGGTCAGCCCGAATTCGTCGGCACAGCTGAAGGCCTTCGTCGATCACGTCGACGTCGTGATCACCATTCACGGCTTCGGCCGGCGCGACCGCTTCACATCCCTGCTGCTCGGCGGACGCAACCGCGATCACGCCGATCACGTGGCCGGCCACCTGCGACGTCGCCTGCCCGACTACCACGTCGTCACCGAGCTCGACATGATCCCCAAGGATCTGCGCGGCATGCATCCCGACAACCCCGTCAACCTTCCCGCCCACCAGGGCGTGCAGATCGAACTACCGCCGCGAATTCGCGGCTCGAGCCCGATCTGGGCGGACTGGGATCACAACGAGATGGTCCCGCCGATGGCCGCCCTGATCGATGGCCTCGTCGATGCCGCCGAGATGTGGGCTATGGAGCCAACCGTTCGATGACCCACGTGTCGTCGGTGTCAGTGCGGCGATAGCGAACTCGATCGTGCAATCGGCTCGGTCTGCCCTGCCAGAACTCGTACGAGACCGGCTTGAGCAACCAGCCGCCCCAATACGCGGGGCGCGGTATCAGTTCGACGTTGGCGAAGGTCTCCTCGAACCGGGCGACGCGCTCCTCGAGGGAATCGCGGTCCGGCAACACCTGGGATTGCGGCGACGACCACGCGCCGATCTGCGAACCCCTTGGACGCGATGCGAAGTACTCGTCGCTCTCGGACTCGGGCAGGTCTTCGGTGATGCCGACGACGCGCACCTGTCGGTGCAACTGCAACCACGTGAACAACATCGCTGCCCGCGGCTCGCGGGTCAGCTGAGCACTCTTGGGAGACTCGTAGTTGGTGAAGAACGCGAAGCCGCGCTCGTCGGCACCGCGCGCCAAGAGATAACGCGACTGTGGCCAACCCTCAGGATCGACCGTCGACAGGACAAAGGCGTTGGGCTCCACGCAGCCGGACAGCGAGGCTTGGTCGTACCACTGCTGCCACTGTGCCATCGGGTTGGGATCGACGTCGCCGACATCGAGACCGGCTGACTCGTAGTCGGCCCGCCGGGACGCGAGGTCGCTCATCGACCACCGATTCGCTCGACACCGCGCATGTACGGACGCAACACGTCGGGCACGACGACACTGCCATCGGGCTCCCGACAGTTCTCGAGGATCGCCGCCCACACACGTGGGACTGCGAGCGCCGAGCCGTTGAGCGTGTGCGCGATCTGCGTGCCCTTCTGCCCCGCGACGCGATAGCGGATGTCGGCACGTCGCGACTGGTAGTCGCTGAACCAGGAGATCGACGAGACCTCGAGCCAGGCGTCGCAACCCGGCGCGTACACCTCGATGTCGAAGCTGCGATGGTGGCTCTGGCCGAGATCACCGGTGCAGATCTCGATGATCCGGTAGGGAAGCCCGAGGCCGTTGATGAGCGCCTCGGCCCGACCCGTCATCTCGACCAGCAGGTCGGGCGCCTGCTCGGCCGTGGCCACGGCGAGGATCTCGACCTTGTCGAACTCGTGGGCGCGAAGCATCCCGCGCGTGTCCCGACCGGCGGACCCGGCCTCGCGGCGATAGCACGGTGTGTAGGCCATCATCCGTAGCGGCAGTTGCTCCGCGTCGAGGACCTCACCTGCGTAGGTCGAGGTCAGCGGCACTTCAGCGGTGGGGATCAACCACAGGTCGTCGCGCTCGATGTTGTACGCGTCGTCCGCGAACTTCGGGAGTTGACCGGTGGCGGTGAGCGTCGCGGTCGTGACGAGTGACGGCGGTCGGATCTCTTCGAACTTGTCGACGTTGCGGTCGAGCGCGTACTGACACAAGGCCCGCGACAGCGCAGCGCCGTCGCCTCGCTGCATCGTGAACATGGCCCCACTGATCTTGGTGGCACGTTCGTTGTCGAGGATCCCGAGCGCGGTCCCGGTCGCCCAGTGTGGGACCCGGCGATGCGCGGGGAACTCCTCGGCGAGGTTGATCGGCCCCGTGACTACGGGGTTGTCGTTCTCGTCCGCGCCGTCGGGCACGTCGGGGTGCGGGAGGTTGGGGATTC
Source organism: Ilumatobacteraceae bacterium (assembly GCA_031373465.1). GTDB lineage: Bacteria > Actinomycetota > Acidimicrobiia > Acidimicrobiales > Ilumatobacteraceae > JAENVT01. Next base: position 5,603 of record JANMMQ010000496.1, read on the forward strand.
GCAACAGCAGGTCGCGCAGATCCCCCTGGACGATCTCGAACTCGTTGGCCAGCACCCGCTCGTGATCACCGAGGGCTCGGCTACGCAACTGCAGTTCCTCAGCGCCGTGCGTGGCGCCCTTGCGGCGCAGTTCTGCTACCGCCTT
>JANMMQ010000534.1:0-7168 GCA_031373465.1 Ilumatobacteraceae bacterium
GCCGATGCTGTTCGGGTGCGACGGTGGGACGATGTCGGCAAGGTGCCCGACGAAGTCACGCCACCCTTCGATCACTACCGGCCGTTGCTCGAGGCGTGCCTCGCTGTCGCTTGAGCCGGGCGCAGTACAGTCCGGCGCATGGATCAATCGGTCGTTCACGACGTACACATGGCAATCAACGTTGTGCACCGGTTGGTGTACTTCGTTCCCGAGGCGGCCGAAGAGTACGCAGCATTCGGGATCAAGGGGCAAGCTGGTTACTTCGCCTCCCGCTCTGCACCCATGGGCGCGGTGACCGACAGCGTCGTGCTCGCGACGTTCTACAACTTCAGCCCGCTCGCTGTGACCTCGGCAATGCCACGCGTATGGGAGGCAGCTTCACCTGATGAATGGCAGGCCGCGCGATTCAGCGTCGTAAAGAGTGCGTTGGACCGAGTGCAGCCGGATCTCTCGACCGACCAGATCGAAGAAGCACGTTCCTTGATCGATCCCGTCGTGAGGAGCCTGCAACATGGCGGCAAGCCGCTGGCCGCGTCGAACGCTGCGGTTGCTCTGCCCACAGATCCGCTCGTCGCGCTGTGGCAGCAGGTCACAGTTGTACGCGAGTGGCGCGGCGATGTCCACGTCGCACTGTTGGTCACGAATCAACTAGCACCGAGTGAATGCCTGGTGTTGCAGGTCGCCAGCGGGCGATTCCCGCTGCTGATGGCCCAGAGAACGCGGCGGTGGACCGACGCCGAGTGGGCCGCCGCCACAGCCAACCTGGCCGACCGCGGTTGGATGGATGCCGATGGCACCATGACCCCTGCCGGACTGGAGGAGCGTGAACGGCTCGAGGACGAGACCGACCGGCTGTGCGCACCCATGTGGGAGGCCATCGGCGACAAAGGGACAGCCCGATTGACCGAACTGATCATGCCGATCCACGAGGCCATGCAAACCGCCGGCACATACACAATGCTCGCCTGAGCCTGCATCTGGACGGTCCTAGTACGGCCACTCCGCCTGCCGACCAGTCAACCGGCTGATCAAACTGCCGAGGCGCAGCTTCAACAAGACCTTCAGCGTGAGGTTCTTGGCGAACCACGGAAGCTGGGCGATCTGGCGAAGCGCGTTTGCGATGCGAGCAGCAGGACCAGCGCCGAGATCAGCGCGGTACTCTGCGAGCGACCGCGACCGCCCGACGTATCGGAATCGGGAACCGAGCATCAACTCACGCATGATGGCCAACGTCACGCCGACCGACGAGAACGAATCGTGGATCATCATCGTGCCACCGGCGTCGACCCGCGCACCCCAGGTGCGAACGTCCGACCGCGCAGGGGCGTAGCGGTGCGCACCGTCGACGAACAGCAACGCGATCGGACCCGAGACCTGATCGTGAGCTCGGTCGCTGACCTCGCGGATGTGCCGAACACGATCGGCGACCCCCGCGGCGGCGAGGTTGGCCAGGAACACGTCGTGATCCGTGGCGGCCTGTGACTCGAAGCCACTGATCTCCTGCGGCCCGCGGTCGTTCCCCGCGTGCGGGTCGATCGCAACGATCGCTACGCCGTCCGGCGCCGCGCCGGCGAGCACGATTGTGCTGCGTCCACGATAGCTACCGATCTCGACCACCTGCTGGCCGGCATGGGTCGCTGCTGCAGTCTTGTACAGCCGGGCGACCTGGTCGTCGGACAGCCATCCGTCGACAGCGTGAACAGCTGCCCGCAGCTCGTCGAGCGAGCGGCCGATCATGCGAAGTAGACGCCCATGCCGAAGACGACGATCCAGATCAAGCCAAGGATCTGCAGGACCCGGTCATGGGCGAAGATCTCTTCCGGCGCTGCGCCATGACCTTGCTCGAGAATCAAGGTGTACCGCAGTAGTGCGGTGCCCATCGGAATGATCGAGAGCTCGTAGAACGGCCACGTCGAGCCGGCCACCTCGCGCGTATCGAAGGCCCAGATGCAATATGTCACGAGCGCGGCACCGCAACTGACCGACAGGACGATCCGCAGGAAGCCGAGCGAGTAGTCGTTGAGGGTCGATCGAGTCTGTGCATCGTCGCCAAGATCGCGCAGCTCGGCATAGCGCTTCCCGGCCACGATGAACAGGGATGCGAACGACGTCGTCAGCGAGAACCACTTGCTCATCTGAACGTCGGTAGCAACCGCACCGGCGACAGCGCGGAGCACGAAGCCGGCTGCCACCGCAACGAGATCGACGACCGCGATGTGCTTGAGCACCGCGCTGTACAGCGACGTCAGCACGACGTAGCCGGCTACGACGACCGCTGTCTGCCAACGAGTCGTCGCAGCAAGGCCGATGCCCAGGAGCAACAAGATGCTTCCGGTGATCCTGCCGGTGGCGACGGGTATCGCTCCACTGGCGATGGGACGGTGTTGCTTCGTCGGATGGTTCCTGTCGTTGTCGGCGTCGAGCAGGTCGTTCCAGAAGTACGTTCCGCTGCTGGCGAGGCAGAAGGCGATGAAGGTGACGACCGCGCGCCACAGCGATGACCCGTCGTCGAGAACTCCTGCTGCGCCTGGCGCGGCGAAGACCAGGAGGTTCTTGACCCACTGCTTCGGGCGTGCCTGCCGGAAAAGGTTTCCTGTCACCCAGCAACCACCTCGGGGATCTCCGAGATGGTCGCACCATTGACCCAGATGGCATGATCGGCGCGGTCCAACAGCTCACGATCGCCGACACTGTTGCCGTACGCCCACACTTCGGCGTGCACGAATCGTCGTTCTTCCAGCCATTGCTCGAGGCGACGGCGCTTTTCGGCTGCACGACAGTTCAGGCCGTTCAGCCTGTCCCCGTAACGATCCCCCGACCGCGTCGAATCCGTGCACAGAACGTCCTCGATGCCGAGGCGCAGCGCCAGTGGCCGGAGGTAGACAGCGAGTGAGGCGGAGACCAACACGATGCGATGACCGGCCTGCTGATGCCAGCGCAGCCGGCGCATTGTGTCAGGCCGCAGCCAGTTGACCAGCACGTACTGCGCGAACTGCTCACCGATGGCGTCGACGTCGGTGATCCGCTTACCCCGAAGCGTGCCGCCGACAACGATCTCCTTCATGCGATCCCGATCTCGCCTTGCGGCGGCAACCACGCTGGCCAGAGGGCGTCGTAACACGGACGCGACAAGGCGGCGACGGCCGGCGACCCGTTCGAGAAAGGGTCGAACGCAGTCGCGTGTCGTCAACGTGCCGTCGACATCGAACGCCGCAATCACCATCCTGTCGCTCACCGCAAGCTCCCGAGCATGTCCCAGAATCCCGGCCAGCTCTTAGATACCACATCGGGGTTCTCGATCTCCACATCGGGCACGCGCAGACCGATCAGCCCGAACGCCATGGCCAGCCTGTGATCGTGGTGCGTCTCGATCCTCGAACCGTGAAGCACGGCCGGCTCGATCACCAAACCGTCATCGGTGTCATTTGCATGCGCGCCCAGGCGACAGAGCTCCTGGCACAAGTCGCCGAGCCGATCGCTCTCCTTGGCGCGGATAAAACCCACACCAAGGATTTGCGTCGGAGTCGTCGCGAAGAGCGCGGCTGCCGCAAGAGTTGGCACGAGATCGGACATGTCGATCATGTCGATGTCGATGCCTCGAAGACCATCGCCGCTTTCGACGATGGTCGAGTGTTCCCCGCGCGTTGCACGACAACCCATCTTTGCCAGAACATCGCAGAACGCCGCGTCGCCCTGCATCGAGCCTTTGGTCAGACCGGGGATCTCGACCCGGCCCCCGCAGACTGCTGCGGCCGCGAGCGGATAGCTGGCCGACGTCGCATCGGGCTCGATCGCGTAGTCATGGCCGCGATAGCGACCGGGACCGACCGAGATGTCGTTGGCACGGATCGTCACGTCGTCATGACCGAAGTCGCTCATGACCGCCTTGGTGATGTGCAGGTACGGACGAGACACGAGCGGCGTCGTGATGGCGATCTGCAACCCGCCGGCGATGTACGGACCGATCATCATCAGCGCAGTGAGGAATTGACTGCTGATGTCCCCACGAACCTGCAGCCGTCCCGCGCCACTGGGTGGTCCGCTTACGGTGACCGGTAGATGGCCCCACCGATCCCCAGCGGTGACCGTCACACCGAGAACCGCCAGAGCATCGTGCAACGGTCCCATCGGACGCGAGCGCAGTGGCGGATCACCATCGATCACATACGGCCCGTCACCGAGCGCTGCGAGTGCTGTGATGAACCGCGAGGTCGTGCCCGCAAGGCGGGTCGGCAACGACAGAGGTCCAGCGCGCAACGAACCGCCCGTGCCGCGGATTGTCGTGACGCCCCCGCGCTCAACGTCTTGGTCGACATCGATGCCCAACGCGTCGAGACACGTCAGCATCGCCCGGGTGTCGTCGCCGTCGGGAAGGTTCGTGAATGTAGAAGGGCCGTCGGCAAGTGCCGCGCAGACCAGGGCGCGGTTGGCGATGCTCTTGGAGCCCGGCACCGATACGACAGCGTCGATCGGATGCAGCAGTGGTGTGACGTGTTGGGTCGGCACTAGGCCAGCCGCTGAACAGCCGGGCGATAGCCACGGGCCAACAGTCCGCCGCGATACAGCTCGGCTGTCGCAACGTCGACGAGCACGACGGCCACACCGCGGTTGCCTTCGACACTGTGAACGACTTCGAAGCTGGCGATGTTGACGCCCAGTTCCGCGGCCAGCGTGAACACCTCGGCCGCAGCGCCGGGGCGGTCCGGGATGGGGATGCGCACCTCGGCCAGCTCGCTCGGCTGGTTGACCCTGTTCGGCAGGTTCGTTCGCGCCTCACGGGCATGCTGCAGCCGGTCGTACAACGCACTGCGATCGTCGCGGTCGACGACATCGCGCATCGATTCGAGACCCTCGATCAAACCGTCGAGCGCCCAGAGGATTGCCGGCCGGTTCTCGGCGCAGATGTCGAGCCAGATCGAGGGGTGACCAGACGCGATGCGCGTCATGTCGCGAAAGCCGCCGGCCGCCAGGCGCAACAGAGCGGCGTGCTCTTCAGCGCGGTCGCTGGCCAGGCCCATCAAGGTGGCAGCTGCCAGGTGGGGCACATGGCTGATGACCGCCACCACCTGGTCGTGGCGATCTGCGGGAAGCGCCACCACGTCGGCACCGAGCTCCGCAACGACCGCCGCGACCTGGCTGAACGTGCTGTCGGCGGTGGTCTGCGAGGGGGTCAAGACCCAAACAGCGCCTTCGAACATCGACGCGTCGGCGCCGTCGAAACCGTCCAGCTCGCTGCCCGCCATCGGATGGCCACCAACGAACCGCGGATCGTCGATTGCAGCGGCGATGCCACCCTTCACGCTGCCGACGTCGGTCACCAGGCCGGAGGACTCGGCGAGCGCTCGTTTGACCCGGTCGGCGACCGCGAGGACCGGTGTGGCGACGAAGGTGATGAAAGCATCGGGGTCGAAACCTGTGCCGTCGATGGCCTTCATCGTCAGTGCCCGTTCGACCCGCGCCGCGTCGAGATCATCCCCGGTGACGTACCAGCCCCGTTCGCGAAGTGCCAGCGCGATCGATCCACCCATCAGGCCAAGACCAGCGATGTTGGCGCGACGAGCGATGTTCACGGGCGGTCAGCGTAGCTGCGGGCCGGCCGCGCCCACGCTCTGGATGAGCGTCTTGATCTCACCTGCGGTGAGCTCACGCCACTCTCCGGGGCGAAGTGCGGCGTCGCGAAGCGTGCCGATCCGGACCCTCACCAAGCGCAGCACCGGGTGCCCGATCGCCTCGCACATCCGCCGAACCTGGCGGTTGCGGCCCTCGTGGATCGTCAGTCGCAGCACACCCGGCGTTGGCTGGGAGACCCTTGCCGGCGCGGTGACGCCGTCTTCGAGCTCGACTCCATCGCGCAATTGGCGAAGCTTTCCTTGGGCAACGGGACCGTCGGCCACTTCCACGAGATATTCCTTTTCGACGCCATGACTGGGATGGGTCAGCCGCTGGGCGAGATCGCCGTCGTTGGTCAGCAGCAGCAATCCCTCGGTGTCGATGTCGAGGCGGCCGACCGGATACACCCGCGGCTCCTCGGGTACGAGCTCGACGACCGTAGGCCGTCCGTGGGTGTCGATCGACGTGGTGACGACGCCTGAAGGCTTGTTGAGCAGGTAGTACACGAGACCGGGCCGTACGCCGATCGGCACACCGTCGACTTCGACGTGGTCGTGATCGGTATCGACTCGTCGCCCGAGCATGGCGACCTCGCCGTTCACGGTGACACGGCCCTCACTGATCAGGTCTTCGCAGACCCGGCGACTGCCCCATCCGCGGATGGCCAGCACCTTCTGTAGGCGCTCACCCTGAGGAAGTGCAGCGTTCTTGTCTGCCCACTGCTCCCAGAGGGGGGGCTCAACCTCCGGCATCGGGCGCAGGCACGTCGATGCGCAATCCGAATTCGAGTGCTTCGACGACGTCGGCTCCGGGGACGAACTCGGCGATCGGCGGCAGATCGGCCAATGAGTTCAGGCCGAGCTTCTCCAGGAACGTCGCCGTGGTGCCGTACAGGATCGCCTGACCAGGACCTGCATCGCGGGCCACCTCGGTGACGTATCCCCTGGCCTGCAACGTGCGCAGCACCCCATCGGGATCGACCCCGCGGATCGACGCGATCTGGGCACGCGACAGCGGCTGCTTGTAGGCCACGATCGCCAGTGTCTCGAGCGCGGCACCGCTCATGCGCGCCCGTTGTCCATCGAGCAGGAAGCGCTCGACGTACGGGGCCAACTCGGCATGCGACTGGTACCGGTATCCCCCGGCAACCTTGACCATTTGAAAGCCATGGCCGGCCCTGTCATAGGCCGCCGACAGCTCGGCACACAACCGCTCGATCACGGCTTTCGGCTGCTCGAGCAGTTGGGCGAGGAGGTCGGGAGCGACCGGCTCGACGGCGACCATGACGATCGCCTCGATCGCTCGGACTGTTTCGGTATCGATCTCGTTCAACTCCATCATCCTTCGCAATCAGCCTTCGTAATCGTCGATGGCGATCGACCCGGCGGCGACGGGTTCGAGCCCACCTGTCCACAGCACGTCGATCTCGCCGAACTGCTCGACCTGGTCGAGCTCGATGACGCCTTGTTTGAACAGCTCCAGCAGCGCCAGGAAGCGCACGATCACCTCGAGGCGCTCGACCAGACCACTGGTGAGGCGACGGAAGGTGATCCGCCCC
>JANMMQ010000538.1:0-1514 GCA_031373465.1 Ilumatobacteraceae bacterium
TCTTCTTCACCAGCGGCGGCAGCGAGAGCACGGATTCATCGCTGCGACTCGCCCGCAGCTACCAGCTCTGCAAGGGCCGCCCGGAGCGGTGGAAGGTGGTCGGTCGCCATCCCAGCTATCACGGGATGACACTCGGCACCATCGCCGTCGCCAGCCACAGCACGCGCCAGAAAGGATTCGAACCATTGTTGCTGCCGTTCCCAAAGGTGCCGTGGAACGATCCCGAGGCCGTGGTCGAGATCATCGAACGGGAGGGCCCCGAGACCATTGCCGGATTCATCGCCGAGCCGATCACGGGCGCGGCCGGGGCTTGTCTGACCGCCAGCGACGACTACTGGAGCGTGGTCACAGACATCTGCCACCGCTACGACATCTTGATGATCACCGACGAGGTCATGTGCGGCTACGGCCGCACCGGCTTGAACTTCGGGTTCCAACACTTCCCCTTCGAGCCGGACGTGATCGTCGGCGGCAAGGGCCTCGGCGGTGGCTACGTGCCCATGGGCGCGGTCGCGGCTCGAACGGAGGTCGCCGAGGCGCTGACCGAAGCGGGCTTCATGTACTTCACGTTCACGGGCAACGACGCGGCGTGCGCGGCCAGCGTGGCAGTGCTCGACATCATGGAACGCGAGGGCCTCGTGGAACGCGCTGCGAAGATGGGTGCGGTCTTGGGCGACCGCCTGCACTCGGAGCTCGATGAACATCCAGCGGTCATCGAGGTGCGCGGTCGAGGGATGTTCTACGGCATCGAGCTGCGCATCCCGCAGCAGCAGGTCGTCGCCGAGGCACTTTCGCGCGACGTGTGGATCTACCCCGCCGGCTCGGGCCCCGTTCCCAGCGCGGTGATGGTTGCCCCGCCTTTCGTCGTCACCGACGACGAGCTCGACCGGATCGTCAGCACCCTCAAAGCATCGCTCGATGCAGTGATGGCGAAGTGAGGCGCGCCGCCGCGTCGGCGCTCGTGTTGCTCGGGGTCTGCGCGGCTTGCTCCGACGCTTCGACCACATCGACTTTCCCGTCGACTGTCGCGCAGGTCATCACGGCTCCGGCCGCCACGACAACCTCGGCCCCACCTGTGAGTTTGATCGACACGGCCCCGCCCACCACTGGTCCGGTTGAGACGTCGTCGACAGTCCCTTCGGTCAAGTGGCGGGCTGTGGTTGCGCCCGGAGAATGCATGTGCGCCGATGGCAGCGCGTACACCTACTACATACACAAGGCAGATCCCACCAAGGTGGTGTTCTTCCTGCAGGGCGGCGGGGCATGTTTCGACGCCTCGACGTGTGCGTACGCCAGCGGTTCGTACCGCGTCAAGCTCGGGCCGAACGACGACCCGAACACCTTCTCCACCGGGGTGTTCGACTTCACCGACAGACGCAACCCCTTTGCCGACTACTCGTTCGTGTTCGCTCCGTACTGCACCGGCGACGTTCACATCGGTAACGCGACGCACCAGTACGGGCCGCAGCTCACTGTGCAACACAAAGGTTCCGTCGACGCCACCACTGCGCTCA
>JANMMQ010000542.1:0-3640 GCA_031373465.1 Ilumatobacteraceae bacterium
CGACGCCCACCTGGCTTCGGCTTGGCCATTACTTCCTCACTGCCTTCTTCTTGTTGGCGACGGTCTTCTTCGGGCCCTTACGGGTACGGGCATTGGTATGTGTTCGCTGACCACGCACCGGCAGGCCCTTGCGGTGACGCACGCCCTGGTAGCAGCCGATCTCGATCTTGCGCTTGATGTCTTGGGCCACGTCGCGGCGCAGATCGCCTTCGACCGTGAGGTTGGCGTCGACCCACACGCGGATTTTGTTGACTTCGTCTTCGGTCAGATCACGGACGCGCTGGTTGGGGTCGAGATCGGTGTCGGCACAGATCCGCTGAGCGGTTGGCTTGCCGATGCCGAAGATGTAGGTGAGCGCGATCTCGAGCCGCTTCTCGCGGGGGATGTCGACGCCGGAAATACGTGCCATGCCTGTTCTTCTTCCTCTTGGCTCTTCCTCAGCCCTGACGCTGCTTGTGACGCGGGTTCTCACAGATCACGCGGACGCGGCCGTGCCGGCGAATGACCTTGCACTTCTCACAGATTTTCTTGACGCTGGGACGAACCTTCATGACGGCCTTTGGCTTGGTTCTGGCTACTTGTATCGATACGTGATGCGACCGCGGGTGAGGTCGTACGGGGTGAGCTCCACTTGCACCTTGTCGCCAGGGAGGATTCGGATGTAGTGCATCCGCATTTTTCCCGAGATGTGCGCCAGCACCTTGTGGCTGTTCTCGAGCTCTACCCTGAACATTGCATTGGGCAGAGATTCGAGGATCGTGCCTTCGAGCACGATGGCGTCGTCTTTTGGCTTGGGCAGGGTGGGCCTCTTTCGAACGGTGATTGCTGTGGCCCGAACCTGCTCCGCACGCGCGAAGCTGACGTGGGCCGAGTTGCAATGCTATCGGCCGAGGAACTCAACGCCAAGTGGCACCGTTCGGAAAATCGACGGCATCCAAGGGCCCTGACGAGGAAGAATCGTTCCGATGTCCCCTGCAACCTCTCGTTGGCGCGCCCTCGCCGCCCTGCTCCGGCCCGACGCATGGCGTTGGACCGGTCTCGGCGCGCTCGTGGCCACGGGATCCGCGCTGATCCTGACGGGCCCGCTGATCGTGCGTGGCATCGTCGACAAGGCGACGGCGGGCACGACGACGAGCCAATTGTCACGTCTGGCGGTGCTGTTCCTGATCGTGGCGATTGCCACCCAGCTCATCAACATGGCCGTGGCCTGGATGGCCACCATCACCGCATGGCACACGACGAACGGCATCCGGATCCGGCTGGCACGGCACGTCCTGGGCCTCAGCCATGCGTTCCACCGCCAGCACACACCCGGCGAGCTGATCCAGCGTGTCGATGGCGACGTGACCTCGGTCTCGGACTTCATGGGCAGGGTCATCCCACGGGCCGCCGGGGCGTTGTTCACCGTCGTCGGCATGATCGGCGTGCTCGTCGTCGTCGATTGGCGCCTGGCGCTGGGAGTCGTGGTCTACGTGGCACTGGCCGTCGCCGTCATCATCAGCGGACGGCACCGAGCCGTCGGCGAGTCGTCCGACGAGATGGGGTCGTATGCCCGACTGTATGGGGGGATCGAGGAACGGCTCACCGCGGCCGAGGACCTGCGTTCCAACGGTGCGGGAGGCCACGCGATGTGGCGGTTCGTAGAAGACAGCGCAGATGCGCTGGGCAGCGCTGTCCGCCGCGAGAAGGCGTTCCTGCGCATGTGGTGGTCGGTGGACGGCTCGGTCGCCGCGGGATCGGTCATATCGCTGATCGTCAGCGCCATGTTGGTCAGCCGGCACGTCATCACCGTTGGCGACGCCTTCCTGCTCTTCCAGTACGTCCTTCTGATCTCGCGCCCCCTCGAGGATCTGGTCGACCAGCTGGAGACGGTTCAGAAGGCCAACGGCGCGATGGTGCGGGTCATCGACCTGTTGGCGGTCGAGCCCGACATCCACGACAACGGTGAGACGCTGCCGCCTCGCGGGCCGATCAGCATCGAGTTCCGCGGCGTCGCCTTCGACTACGGCGACGACCAAACTGTTCTGCAGTCGGTCGATCTGTCGTTCGCCGCCGGCCGCTCCATCGGGATCGTGGGCAGGACAGGCAGCGGCAAGACCACCTTGTCGCGGCTCGTGTTGCGCCTGGTCGAGGCGACGAGCGGCACAGTGCTGCTGGGCGGGGTGCCGATCGAGGAGATCCCGCTCGAGGAGCTTCGTCGACGGGTGGCCCTCATACCGCAGGAGGTCGAGTTGCTCAGCGGCTCGATCCGCGACAACGTGACCCTGTTCGATGAGTCTCCCTCCGACGACGAAGTCGCTGCAGCGCTGCGCAACGCCGGTCTCGGCGGTCTGGCCGACGGCGGTATTCATCGGCAGCTCGGCGCAGGAGGGGCTGGCCTCTCAGCGGGCGAGGCACAGTTGCTGGCGTTGGCGCGTGTATGGCTGCGCGATCCCGACATCGTCGTGCTGGACGAGGCAACGGCGCGCGTGGACCCGGCGACGGAGGAACGACTCGAGGCCGCTGTGGCGCTGCTGACCACAGGGCGCACAACGTTGATTATCGCCCACCGCCTGTCAACCCTTCGGCACGTCGACGAGATCGTCGTGCTCGATCACGGCAGTGTGGTCGAACACGGCGACCGCGCCGACCTTGTGGACGACCTCGAGAGCCGCTATCGCCATCTGCTGGATCTTGCCCACGACGAGGTGGTGGCACCGTGAGCGTGTGGCGACTCGGTTGGCGCGTGTCGCAGCACGAGCCGCGCAGCTTCTGGTCGGGGTACCTGCTGTTCGTGCTGTTCTTCACGTTTCCCGTGCTGAGTGGATGGCTGCTCGGCCGCGGCTTCAACGCGCTCTCAACTGGTCACAACTCCCGCGTCTACTGGATCGGCGCGGCACTTGCGGTGTGCGAGGTGGCGCGGATGAGCGCAATTCACGTCGGCGCGTTGGCCTGGACCAGGGCCTGGGTGCACATGCAGTCGCTCCTGCGATCAAACCTGCTCAACGCCCAAGTCGCCAGTGGCGGTCCGGAGGCCGGCCAGCCCGTCGGGTCCGCAGGTGAGGCCATCACACACTTCCGTGACGACGTCGAAGACGTGACGATGTTCGTCGACGGGTTCGTCGACATCTCGGCCGGCGTGGTGTTCACCGTCCTGGCCGGCCTTGTGCTCGGAAGCGTCGATGGCCGCGCCGCGCTCGTGTTGCTGATCCCGCTCATCGGCGTTGCCATGGCCACGCGCACACTCGACGGAAGGATCAAGCGCTATCGCGCTGCCGACCGCGTCGCCGCGTCCGCGGTCAGTGGCCTCCTCGGCGACGTGATGGCCGCGGCTACGACGGTGAAGGTCAACAACGCAATCGAGCCGACGATCGCTCACCTCCGCAAGTTGGTCGACGACCGTCGCCGCACCGCCGTGCGCGATCGCGTACTCGACGAGAGCGTCTGGGCGTTCAGCCAGGGCGCTGCCGACGTAGGACTCGGATTGGTTCTGCTCACCGCAGCAGGCGCAATGGCCTCCGGGAAGTTCAGCGTCGGCGAGTTGGCGATCTTCTCGGCATATCTCGGGTGGCTGAGCTTCCTGCCGCGCATGGTCGGGCGAATGCTCGCCCGTCGAAAGCAGGTGGCGGTTGCCTTCGACCGCATGAAGATGCTGGTCGCC
>JANMMQ010000152.1:0-3161 GCA_031373465.1 Ilumatobacteraceae bacterium
GACGCCTGACCCTGCTCGAGCACGACACCCATCTCCGGGATCGCCGCCACCGTCCCGGCGCGTTCGAACCCTTTCGACGCCTCCGCCAGCGAGACCCGCCCGGCTTCGGCAGCGACCTGCTCAGGGAACATCGACGGACACGCATCCGCCAGCTCGCCGAGCCGCCGCGCCGCGCGCACCTCGACCGAATCCAACCAGCCACGCACCCGGCGCACATCCGCCAACACCGCCGCGACCGCGTCCCGGTCGGCAACAGCCCACTCGATTCCGGCGATCGCTTCGACCAACCCGACCACAGACACCACGACCACCTCCCAACAACCGGCTCACAACGAGCACTTCAACTGACAGGGGAAGTCGCTACGACAACCATACCGCGAGGGTGTTACACGGTTCCCTGCGTCAGGATGAAGGCTCACGGGAAGATCTTGTCGAGGCGCAATCGATCGTTGATCCGACTCACTTCCATCGCGAAGTCAAAGACGTCGACGCGAGTTGCGTAGGCGACGTCTTCGGGATCGACATCTCCCGCGCCCAGGGTCAGGGTTCGCCGCGCTTCGTCCGAGGTGGCGACGGCCTGGCTGGTTCGGTCGGCGAGCAGGTCTTGGCCGAGTCGGGCGCGTTCGATGAGCTCGGCGGTCGCCTGATCGTCGGCGCCGTTCATGTCGGGGCGGTCCTCGACATTGCCGGTGATCACATATGTGGGATCGCCGAGACCACTGTTGCGAACGGCCGCGGCGGTGGCCGAGGCGCACACGAGGCTGGCGCACCACAGTCGCGTGGCCGATCGAGCGGCAATCACACCTCTTGTGCCTGCCGAAATGCGTTGCACGAGCTCACGTCCGTCGAGGTCGGCCGCGGCGATCGCAACCAGGGAATTGGAGAAGTCGAAACCAGCGGGCCGACCCATGGTCCTCGCCCGTCACCAACAGGCTGCTGTCGGCGTCTCTCAGAGCCAGCGCCTCATCGACCGAGTCGACGAGGTAGATATGACGCGCGCCGGCAGCAAACGCGTAGGCCGCGGTGGTGAACGCACGGATGACGTCGACCGCGACCACAGCGCCGGTGACATCGGCAACCTCCCAGCGAGCCAGGAACCGAATGGTCATCGCTCAACGTCCGGCAAGGGCATCCAGCACCGGCGCAAAACCTTCGGGCTCGCGAACGACGAAGTGACTGATGCCGACGTCCGAGCGCAGGCATTCCAACTTGTCGACGACCTGCTCGACCGAGCCGACCAAGAGAAAGGGTGTCTCGTCGATCAACCCACGGGTTACGCCGAACCGTTCGGCCATGACATCCAGCTCATCCCCGGCACCGACGCCAACGTGTGTGGATTGCACCAACGCCGAGCACTCGATGTCGTCGAGACGATCCCCCGCTTCCTCGGCCAACCATCGCGACCGTTCGCGGACGGCCGCGAGGGCAAAACCGCCGGGTGCCGGCCGGCCACCTTCGCCGTGCGTCAGACCGGTGAATTGGAAGATGTCGGCGTAGCGCGCGGCGATCCCGACGACGCGCTTGCCGTGTCCGCCGATCAACAGCGGAACGTGATCCTGTGCGGGACGAATTCCCAGGTCGTCAACGTCGAGACGGTGGTGCAATCCGTCGAGGTGCGCTGCACCGGTATCGAGCAACGAGCGCAGCGCGATCACCGATTCCTCGAATCGCGTGACGCGGGATGCAGGCTCGCGAAGGAGCAGACCGATCGAGTCGTGTTCCGCCTGGGTGTATCCGGTTCCGAGACCCAGCACGAGCCGGCCACCGATGAGCTGGTCGACGGTGGCGGCGGTCCGAGCAAGCAACGCCGGATGGTGAAACTCGTTGTTGAGCACCAGCGGACCGACGCGCAGCCGGATCGTGGCTTCGGCAGCAACCACCAGCGGTATGAAGGGATCGACCGAGCCGATGTGATCGAAAGCGAACAGCTCGTCATACCCCAGCGCCTCGACCTGGCGTGCCTGCTTGATCAAGGCGTCGCGATCACCGAGATTGCGCCCTTGCACCGCGAAACGAAAGGGCCTCACGATCCTGACCATCGGTCCACCATACGGCGACCGGCCGCGCGGACAGGGCGATCGACCTCGTCAGCCGGCACCGCTACTGTTCGGCAGACGCGCCATCGCTCCTCGCGCGTCGTGAGGGGGCAAACGATGAAGGACATGCGGGGTATGACGGCCGTGGTCACCGGGGCCTCGAGAGGCATCGGCGTGCACATTGCCCGAGCGCTGGCCGAGCAGGGCGTCAACCTGTCGCTGGCCGCCCGATCGAAGCCCGAGCTCGAGGTCGTGCGCACCGAGATGGCGGCGCTGGGAGTGAAGGCGATCGCGACGAAGTGCGACGTGACGAATGCCGACGACCGTGCCCGGCTGATCGGTCGCAGCGAAGCCGAACTCGGAACGATCGATCTCCTGATCAACAACGCGGGCATCGAGACCGTTTCGCACTTCGAGACCGCCGATGAGGACGAGATCATGCGCACGATCGACGTCAACCTCGTGGCCGCGATCGCGCTGACCCGGGCATTGTTGCCGGGGATGCTCGAACGAAAGCGCGGTCATGTCGTCAACATCGCGTCGGGGGCGGGCAAGGTCGGCATGCCGTACGCAGTCGCGTACGCGACCAGCAAGCACGGGCTGGTCGGTTTCACCAACTCGCTGCGGTGCGAATACCACAAGCAACCTGTCGGATTTTCGGTGGTGTGCCCCGGGTTCGTGACGGACACCGGCATGTACTGGCGTTGGGAAGAGGCAGGCGTCAAGGCACCCAAGATCGTCGGTCGCTCATCGCCGCAGAAGGTTGCCGAGGTTGTGGTCAGCTGCATCCGCAAGAACCGTGGCGAGGTGCTGGTCAACACACCGCCGGTTCGTCCGCTGGTGGTTCTGTCCAACATCGCTCCCGGCATCGCACCAGGAGTGATGAAGTTGTTCGGGTACACGCGCGTGTTCCGGCGAACGGCCGACCTCGACGACAGGGCAGGCAACGCGAGCAATGGGGCCGCGGTGGGCACGTCGGGAGCGCCAGGAGCGGCGAGAGCGGCAGGCAAGTCCCTCAAGCGCCGCAAGCGCGGCAACGTGGGCAAGACAGACTGATGCGGGCAAGGCCGGCAAGACAGACAGGACGGCCAGCAAGGGCTGACAACGTCCACAACGTCCACAACG
>JANMMQ010000044.1:0-2961 GCA_031373465.1 Ilumatobacteraceae bacterium
GTTTGGCACCAGCTCCCGAGGGGTAATGTGCCGAACACAGCTGACAGCTGCAGCTGCTGACGAGAGGGAGCAACATGCAAAACAAGAGATTATTTGCTATTACCGCGGTGGGACTAGCTGCCGCGATTGCGGTGCCGACGATCGCTTTTGGTAACGCCCGAGTCAACCCAGGTGGGAGCCTGGACTTTTTAAAGGGTCCACTGACGCCGTTCGTATCACGCTTGGCGGGGGCCAACGAGGTGCCGCCGGCCGACCCGGACGGAACCGGCGGTTTCGCCGTGACGTTCGACATCGTCAATGCCGCGGATCTCGTCGCCGGTGCTCAAGCGTGCTGGGATCTGTCGTACTCCAACATCACAGGAACACCAGTTGCGGCGCACATCCACCGCGGAGCTGCAGGCGTCAACGGCCCGGTCGTCGTTCCCGCCGGCGGCGTGTCGTTCACCAACCTTGGGCCGAACTCGTCCACCGGGTGCACCGATATCGCTCCTGCCCTCGCAACCGAGATCATGACCACGCCGGCGAACTTCTACGCCAACGTCCACACCACCGACTTCCCAGGTGGCTCGATCCGTGGCCAGTTGTCCGCAGGCCCTCCGCCGGCAGGCATGGCGCACCTCTTGTCGGTGCCGCTGCGTGCGTACGATTCGCGTGACGCCGCTGGCCCGAAGATCGACGTCAATCAATCACGCACCATCCCGCTGACTACCGGCAAGGACGGCGCAGGGGTCACGCAGATCGCAGTGCCACCCGGAGCTACCGCAGCAATCGTCACCCTGACCGTCACCGAGACGGGAACCGGTGTCGGTGGTCCTGGTGGTTTCTTGAAGATTTACGCTGCTGGAACAACAGTCGTTCCGGCCATCAGCAACATCAACTGGTTCGGTCCCGACCAGAACCTCGCCGTCAACCTCCAGGTTGCAGTCGACTCTGCTGGCCAGGTCACGGTGTTTGCCGGAGCCAACGCAACCCACTTCATCATTGACGTGGTCGGTTACCTGTACTGATCGACAACGACAATTGAGTAGCTAGATCGAGTTGGCGTCGAGGCTTCCTGGGGAGGCCCCGACGCCAACTTGACGCGTGCGCACAGTCCCGGCTGGTAGCAGTCGGCTCGCGTAGGGTCTTGTCGACCTCGCCGACAACGGCGATGGTCCGATCCCACGAGGAGACCCGCATGCGCAAGAGAACCAAGGCTGCTGTCGCGGCATTCGGAATTGCTGCGACCATCGCCATTCCCACGATCGCCTTTGGCAACGCCCGCACCAACCTCGGCAGCATGGCCTTCATGAAGGTTGCGAACACGCCGTTCACTGCCCAACTTTCAGGGGCCAACGAGGTTCCGGCTGCCGACCCCGACGGTTTCGGTTCTGCGTCGGTGACGTTCGACATCATCAACGCCACCCCGGGTACCGGCGCGGAAGTCTGCTGGGACCTCTCATACGCCAACATCCTGACCCCGCCGGTCCAAGCGCACATCCACAGCGGCGCAGCGGGTGTCAACGGCCCGATCGTCGTCCCGTTCACGCCGTTTACGGGTCTCGGTGCCTCGTCGGCCAGCAACTGCGCGGCGCTCGATCCGACACTCGCCCAGCAGATCATGGACAACCCAGCCAACTTCTACATCAACGTCCACACCACCGATTACGCAGGCGGTGCCATCCGTGGACAATTGAGCAAAGGCCCGGCGCCTGCCGGTGAAGCGCACCTGTTGACCGAGCCGTTGCGCGCCTACGACTCGCGCGACAACGCCGGACCGAAGATCAATCCGAACGAGACGCGAACGATCAGCCTCGCAGCCGGCAAGAACGCCCTCGGTGCCAGCGTCATCGCACTACCACCCGGAGCCAACGCGGCGATCGTGACCCTGACCGTCACCGAGACCAACGGAACAAGCTCGAGTGGTGGCTTCTTGAAGATGTACACAGCTGCATTGGCCACCCCACCGTCCACGAGCAACATCAACTGGACCGGTGCCAACCAGAACCTCGCCGTCAGCACGCAAGTGGCCGTTGATGGGACGCGTTCGGTGAAGGTCACCGGCGGAGCCAACGCGACCCACTTCGTCATCGACGTGATCGGTTATCTGTTCTGACACCGGGCGGCGGCATCGGGCTCATCGCTAGGGTGACGCCCGATGCCGGCCATCACGTTCGTTCTCATCGTTCTCGCCGCGTTGTGCACGTTCGTGATCGCAGCGGTGGTTGTCGGACGCGAGGCTCGTCGCCTCGATTCGGTGGCGCCGCGCTCCGTGTACTTCGTGGACGAAGCTGTCGAGTTCGTTTCCGAGCACCTGCCGGCAGGCACGCAATCTCGCCTCACGCC
The DNA here is from genome assembly GCA_031373465.1 of Ilumatobacteraceae bacterium. GTDB lineage: Bacteria > Actinomycetota > Acidimicrobiia > Acidimicrobiales > Ilumatobacteraceae > JAENVT01. The sequence goes on from JANMMQ010000044.1 coordinate 2,326, forward strand.
CGATGAGTTGGAGCAGTTGCTGACCTTTCACATGCGCTGGCTTCACTCCAAGGGCCTGCAACCTGCGAACGTCGTCGATCGACGCCAGGACATCAGCACGCCGGTCGTCGTCAGTGAGGACACCCTCACCGGCTTCCTGCTCGGCGAGGCGGAGCGCAACGGAATCACGATCCTCGACGACGTCGACGTCGTCAATGTGGTCGATGCCCACAATGCGTACTTCGAGGCGATCGGCGCGGTTGGCCCTCAGGCCACCGACCCCGACGTGCCTCAGGACGGACGCAACTAGATCATCATGTTGAGGTTGTCGACGACCCGTTGACCGAGCGCTCGATCTCCTGAGAGCACGATCCGATCGGCCATGGCTGGGCCCGGCCGTCTGCCCGTTGCCAACACGACGAACGTTGTGCTGTCGAGGGTGATCGTCGCGAGCGGATCGGCCGTCGAGCTGGCGACGATCGCGGCGCGACCTCCGTTGACCTCGCAGACGAGCTGGCGGGCGACACCACCGGTGATCTCGATGACCACGGCGCCACCTTCCGGAGTGGCTGCGCGCTTGCCGACAACGATGGGGATCGTGCGCAGCAACCGATCGACCGTGTGCTCCGCGGCCGGCCCCCCTTCGTGCCCGGGTTT
>JANMMQ010000077.1:0-7556 GCA_031373465.1 Ilumatobacteraceae bacterium
GTCGAGGCGCAGACCGCCATCACCAAGTACTACGAGTTGTTGAAGCTGTACCGCCTGACGTCGGTGCACAACTACAAGAGCGTCATCGCGCAGGTCGTCGGTGAGGCACCGAGCAACTTCCAGAACACTGTCGAGATCACCGTCGGCACGCGGGACGGCATTGCTGTCGGCATGCCCGTCACCGACGGTGCCGGGTTGATCGGCAAGGTCACGAAGGTCTATCCCGATCGCAGTGTCGTGATGCTGATCATCGATCCGCAGTTCTCGGTGCAAGCGCAAGTCCTGAGTCGCGTCGATCAGGCAGACGCGTCGTCGACAACGGCAACGACTCCACCGAACACGGCGATCAGCGGTCGTCCGTTGGACACCACCACCACGACCACCACAACGACCGCCCCGCTGTCGACCACGACGACCACGACCGCAAAAACAGTAGGCGCGACAACGGGCCAGACGACGTCGTCGACGAGTTCGACAACGTCGTCGACGCTGCCCGACATCGTCGTGCGTCGCGAGACCGGCGACATCGGCGGCCAGGGTGCTGACCGCCCGTTGCTGTTCAGCCTGATCGACGATACGGCACTGACCAATGTGAAGGTCGGCGACACGGTCGAAACCGCGGGTGGAACAAAGAGCCTGGCGCCGCAGGCAATCCCCATCGGCACGATCACCGCTGTCACCCCCCGGCTGGGAAGCCGGTCGCCCACCGTCGAAGTTGAGCCCAACGCCAGTCTGACTCAACTGAACTTCGTCGCGGTGGTGCTGTTCGTTCCCAACCAGGCCGCGATCTGAGTGCGTTCGCTGCCGTTTGCCCTCTTCACCCGCTTGATCCCAGTTGCGTTGGTGGTATTGGCTATCCAACGCGCCGTCTGCGCGACCTACCGTGTCGATGGAGTCGCTGTGCAGGTCGTGCTGGCGTTGGCGGCGGGTGCCGGTGCCGGCGCCGGGTCCGAACGTGGAGCGTTCGCGGGATTCGCACTTGGCATGATGTACGACCTCGCTGTCGGTACACCGCTCGGCTTGACCGCGCTGGCCTACGGCCTCGCCGGGTTGACCTCCGGATACGTGTTGAGCATCACCCCGGACCCGCAGTGGTGGCTCGCGGCCATCTTCGTGGCGATCGGAACCGCAGTCGGGGAGGTCGCAATACCGGTTGTCAAGTTCCTGACCGGGCAGGAGGGTTGGCTGACCGACCGCTTGATCGTGGTGGTTCCCGTGGTCACAGCGGCATCGACACTGCTGAGCCCGTTGTTCGTCCCGCTCGGCCGGTGGTGCGCAGGCGCGAAGCGGCGAACATGGCGGGCGATCCCCGAATGAACCGGGTTTCCCGCACGACAGGGGTGCGCCCAGTCCCCGGCGCTCACGGACCACAATGGTGCCATGGCGATCGATAAGCGCACCACACGCCTCGGCATGTTGGCGCTGGTTTCGACGCTGTTGATCGGTGCGATCGGCACACGACTGTGGTTCCTGCAAGGTGTCGAAGCCGCGACGTATCAGCAAGCTGTGACCTCAGCAAAACTGCGCGAGGTTCTCATTCCTCCTGAGCGCGGTCGCATCTTCGATGCCAAGGGTCGCATCATGGCCGACAACCAGCGCATCCTCACCGTGGCAATCGATTGGAGCGTGATCAAGAAGCCAAAGGTTCGCAATGCGTTGTTCGATCGATTGTCCGGTCCGCTGAAGGTTCCCGTCATCGATCTGCAGCGACGCTACGAGCCTTGCTTCGGGGAACCCTCCATCCCGAAGTGCACGAAGGGCCAGAGGTACAGCACACTGTTGCCGCTGCCGCTGAAGGAAGACGTCGACGAAGACACAGTCACGTTTCTGAAGGAGCGCAGCGAGGACTTTCCGGGCATCCAGATCGTGGAGCAGTGGAAGCGGGTCTACCCCTATTCACCGCTGGCCAGTCACGTCATCGGCTACCTCGGTCCCATCACCAAGGAGACGGTTGGCCAGTACAAGGTCAAGGGTTACAACAGCAACGAGTTGGTCGGCGCCTTCGGTGTGGAGCTCTCGATGGAGGCAGCGCTGCACGGCTCCTGGGGCAAGGAGGTGTACGAGGTCGACGCCGCCGGCGGCATCGTGCGCGAGTTGGTCGACCAGCACGTGGATCCGGTGGCCGGCCAGGACATTCAGCTGACCATCGACCTCGACATGCAGCAGTACGCCGAGCAGGCGCTGGAAACCAAGCTCAAGCAGCGGCGCAACCTGCCGACCGATCTGACGCTTCAAGACGTCGCCGCGCACAACCCCCTCGACCCGAAGAAGCCCGGTTCTTTGGAGCGGGTCTACTCCAGCTCCAAGGATTTCGGCAACCAGGAGTGGATCCAGTACAAAGCGCCCGCCGGGTCCGTCGTCGTCGAAGACAACTCCACCGGGCAGATCATCGCGATGGCCAGCTATCCACGGTTCGATAATCGCTGGATGGGCGCTATCGGCGGCGACAAGTTCGAGCAGCTCTTCGGTAACAAGGTCGACCCGACGACAGGCAAACCCGATCCCGACAAGTCCGTTCTGGTCAACCGCGCCGTGCAGGGGCGCTACAACCTCGGCTCTACGTTCAAGCCCTTCGTTGCGTGGTCGGCGATGCACAGCGGCGTGATCGGGCCCACCGACCCGTACCTGGATCAGGGTGTCTACAAGCTCGAATCGATTCCCGACGACGTGTGCGCCTCCGGTGTGAGATGCGAGTTCAAGAACGCGAGCAACATCCGAACCAACCTGTCCTCGAAGTATGGTCCGGTCACGGTCGCCGATGCGCTGGCGGTCAGTAGCGACGCCTTCTTCTATCGACTCGGCGAGAAGTTCTGGGAGATCGACGAGCACAACGCGTCGATAGATCCCGCGCTCAAGGGCAAGTCGACCCTGAAGGATGACCTGGAGCGTTTCGGCTTCGGGATACGGAGCGGGATCCAACTGCCGTTCGAATGGTCGGGTCGCATCCCCGATGACGCCGTCAAAGCGCAGCTGGTGAAAGACAACGTCCTCGGCAAGAACGAGGAGCCTCGACTGCTCGTCGGCGACAACGTCCAGGTGGCAATCGGTCAGGGGCTGATGGCGGCAACCCCGCTGCAGTTGGCCAACGCGTACTCGACGCTCGCCAACGGCGGCTTCCTGCGTCAGCCCACGGTGGTGAAGAACATCTTCCTGCCATTGGTGCCCGACCTCAGTCCTGGTATGGCCGATCTTTCGAAGGCGATTGTCGTCAAGTCGTTCGACACGGGAACGTACAAGGATCAGCTGGAGATGCCCCCCGAGATCATCCAGCCGATTGTCGGTGGCCTTGCCCGAGTCACCAACGCGTTCCGAGTCCGCAGCCCCGGCGTGACGTACCCATCGACCTTCTACCACGCCACCACGGGCGAAAAGCTCTTCGAAACGTACCCGATGAAGGCGCTGCCGATAGCCGGCAAAACAGGCACGGCGCAGGGTGCCAGTAGCTATCCGTGGAATGACTCGTCGGCCTTCGCCGCGTTCAGCCTCGATGACAAACAGCCGTACACCGTCGTCGCCTATCTCGAAAAGAGCGGGTTCGGTGCCAAGGCAGCCGCACCCGTGGTGAAGTGCATCTTCACCGCTCTTGCCGGGCAGACGACCATGGACCCCGTGCTGCCGAGCGATCCATTGAACCTCGACTCATTCGAGCCGGCCCCGCCGACCCAGCTGGCCGACAGCTCGTGCATGCCCCCTGCCGCCGACACCACCCGGGACTGATCGATGGCCCTCAGCATGCTTTCGCGCAAGCCGGACTCCGGCTTGGGCAACATCAAGGCCAGCCCCGGCTCGCCGAGTCGCAACATCGACTGGATCCTCATGCTGGCACAGGGCGCGCTGGCGATCATCGGTCTGTTCACCATCTATTCCGCGTCCTACAGCAAGTTCTCCAACCCGTATCTGTACGTCACCAGGCAAGAGATCTTTCTGATCGGCGCGGTGATCTCGATGATCGTGGTGATGTCGTTCGACTACGACTGGTGGCGCGAGCGATCCCGGTTCCTGTACGGCGTCACGGTCATGCTGCTGGTCCTGGTGATCCTGGTCGGAGCAATCAGCGGCGGCGCCCGCCTGAGCTTCGACCTCGGCCCGTTGAAGGTGCAGCCCGCGGAGTTCGCCAAGTTCACCGGGTTGCTGGCCCTCGCCTCGTTCCTTGCCGAAGATCGCACCGACACCTTGAACTACGCCCGGTTCATCAAGGGACTGATCCTGGTCGGGGTGCCAACCATGCTGATCATCGTCCAACCCGACCTCGGCACGGCCTCTGTCCTGATCGCGATGATGATGGGCGTCCTGCTGATCGCCGGTGCCAAGACGAAGTACATCCTCCTGATCACGTTCCTCTCGGCGGCCACGGTGGGTTCGGCCGTGGTCAGCGGTGTCGTCAACGACTACCAGATCAAGCGGATCACGGTGTTCTTCGACCAGAACTCGACCGACCCGGCACTGCGCGACCTGATCTTCCAGGGCAGGAACTCGTTGAGGGCCATTGCCACCGGGGGGATCGATGGCAAGGGCTGGTTGCAGGGCCAGATCACCAACACCAAGGACATCCCCGTCCAATGGGCCGACTTCCCGTTCTCGGCGATCGGGGAGCAGTTTGGGATGATCGGTTGCGGCGTCGTGCTCGGTCTGTTCGGCATCCTGTTGCTGCGCATCTGGCGAATCGCCGGCCTTTCCCGCGACATGTTGGGCACCTACCTGTGCGCCGGGGTGTTCACGATGGTTCTATGGCAGATGTTCCAGAACATCGCCATGAGCATCGGACTGATGCCCATCACCGGCTTGCCGTTGCCCTTCATCTCGTACGGTGGGTCGAGCCTTGTCACCTTCTTCGCCCTGATGGGCCTGGTACAAAGCGTCCACATGCGCCGCTACCGCTGACGAACACCAGGTCAGGGGTTCGCTGTTTCATCCGGTAGAACGGTTTGGTCGGATAGACTCTCCGCCAACATGAGTCCTTTTTTGGCCGATGGTCCGATACGGCCACGCCCGCGCGTGCGGCTGGCCGGAAGTTCCCCCACGACTCCGCTCGATGGAGCGGTCGTGCAACGCGCCCACAAGAACAATTGGATCGAACGCGATGCCAGCCGACCCGGACACCTCTCCGCCGGCCGTCGCGGCGCTCGCCCTCAGGGCCGGCGCATGAGAAGGGATTGTCCCAATGACCGACGACCAACACGACCAGCGGCCGACAGCCGCCTCATCTGCTCCGGCACAGGTGAGCGACCTCACGGGCGACACAGCCGCCAGTCAGGCACCCGAACTCGGGACTGACGACGCGGGCTCGAACGGCGAGACGGACGACTCCGAATCCATCAGCCAACCCACGGTTCGCACTGCTGCCCAAAAGCGCAGGCGCGGCTCACGGGGCGGCCGCAATCGCAAGAAGCCGGCAGGATCCGGCTCAACGGCGGTCGACGGGAATGGAGACGGCTACGCCGACGACCCGGACGACATTGGCGACTCGGACGACATTGGCGACTCGGACGACATTGGCGACGACGCCCAGGAGTTCGACGACGATACGAGTGGCGAGATCTCGTACGAACCGGCTGCCCCGATGCCCACGATCTCCGACCAGATTGGTGACGGCGATCCCGAACTGCCGAAGCGCATATCCGAGGGCCGGCCATCGATTGCTGCCGCCGAGCGGTCGCTCGTGCGCAAGCCGCAGATCGGCGACACGAGGCCGGCGCCCCCTGGCTCGGCACCAGCCGCTGCTGTCGTCAAGCCGGCGCAGAACCGCAACCGTGGAGACCGTCAGAAGGTCGACAGGACCAAGGCAGAACCGCAGCCACAGCATGCTTCGGCGGTCATGGCCGACGGGCAGTTGGCAACCGATTCCGCCAAGAAGAAGCGCCGCCGGGGTGTCAAGACCACCAAGCCCAGCGGCCCTGGTCTCGAAGTCGACCTCGACGCCGACACGATCGAACGGAGGCGCGGGCGCGAGCGCAATGGGCGCCCGATCGGCCGATACCTCATGGCGGTGCAGGTCCGTCCGACGTTGACGCAGGTTGCCGTGCTCGAGGGTCGCAACTTGATCGAGCACTACGTCAGCCGGCCCGCCGACGACGTCAGCCAGATCCACGGCAACATCTACCTCGGGAAGGTCCAGAACGTTCTCCCCGGCATGGAAGCTGCGTTCGTCGATATCGGCACGCCGAAGAACGCTGTCCTCTACCGTGGCGACGTCCAGTACGACCCGGAGGACATCGTCGAGAAGTCGGGCCAGATGCGCATCGAACAAATGCTGCGGCCCAAGCAACTGGTGCTGTGTCAGGTCACCAAGAACCCGATCAGCGCCAAGGGCGCCAGGCTGACCCAGGAAGTGTCGCTGCCGGGCCGATTTGTCGTGTTGATCCCGAACTCGAAGACCTACGGCATCTCCAAGCGTCTACCCGACGACGTTCGCAAACGACTGCGCAACATCCTCGACAGGGTCAAGCCCGCGCAGCACGGCCTGATCGTGCGCACGGCAGCGGAAAACGCCAACGAACACGAGTTGCGCGCCGACATGACGCGACTGCTCGACCAGTGGAACGTGATTGAGGCAAAGGCCAAGCGGGCCAACAGCCCGACCTTGCTCTACCGCGAACCCGAGCTGGCCGTGCGCGTGATCCGTGAAGAGTTCAACGCCGAGTATCGCGGCGTCATCATCGACGATCAGCGCCTGTTCGAAGACGTCCGCGACTATGTGGCGGCGTTCAACCCCGACCTCGCCGACCGCATCGAGTACTACGACGCGGCGGCCGAGGGGCTTCCACTGTACGAGCGCCAACACATCCACGAGCAGCTGCACAAGGCGCTCGACCGCAAGGTCTGGCTGCCCAGCGGCGGGTCGCTGATCATCGAGCACGCCGAGGCGCTGACCGTCATCGACGTCAACACCGGCAAGAACGTCGGTACCTCCAACCTCGAAGAGACGGTGTACCGCAACAACCTGGAGGCCGCCGAGGAAGTGGCCAAGCAGTTGCGCCTGCGCGACATCGGCGGAATCGTCGTGATCGACTTCATCGACATGGAGATCAAGGAGAATCGCCGCAAGGTCGTCGACGCGTTCCGGTCTGCGCTGGCCCGCGACAAGACCCGTACGCAGGTCTTCGACATCTCCGACCTCGGTCTGGTGGAGATGACTCGCAAGCGCATCGGCGAGGGTTTGCTCGTCAACTTTGCCGACCAGTGCCCGAATTGCGCCGGGCGCGGCGTCATCATCGACCACTCGCTACTCGAATGACATTGCCACCAGCGTGGCCAGTTGTTGTCAGGCGTTCACCCGATAGGATCGCATGGCTATGTACGCAGTGATCGCATCCGGTGGCAAGCAAGCCAGAGTCTCAGAGGGCGAGCAGGTGCACGTCGAGCTGCTCGATGCCGAGCAGGGAAGCGAAGTATCGCTGACCCCGGTTCTGCTCGTCGACGGCGATGTCGTGCTGGCCACGCCCGCACAACTGTCCGGAGCTACCGTCACCGGCAAGGTCGTCGGGTGGGCGCAGGGCCCGAAGATCGACGGCTTCACCTACAAGCGTCGTACCAACCAGCGTCGGCGTTATGGCCAT
>JANMMQ010000094.1:0-6261 GCA_031373465.1 Ilumatobacteraceae bacterium
CTTCAAGACCGGCATCGGCACGATCCTGATCCTCAACCTGGTGATCACCTTTACGATCCCGGGAATCTCCGTCGGCGGTCACCTTGGTGGCGCGATCGCGGGTGCGATCTGCGGCTTCGTCATCCTGGCCCCACGCCACGCGGTGCTACCGACGTGGGCGTCGTATGTGACGCCGATCGCGGTCGTGCTGGTCGCGGTCGTGGGAAGCCTGGCCATCGGCGCCTAGAGCTAAGGTCTCTGCTAGCTCTTCCCACGCCGCTTCCTGAAGCGCAGCTGCGGGATCTCCAGCTTCTCGATCCGGTCGCTCGACCATTTCGCGGGCGGGGCCATCGTCAGGGCGCACAGTTGCACGAGCACCTGGTCGTAGTTGACCCGCCATCCGTTGAAGTCGCGCCACGCCTGATCGAGATCTCGGTTCAGGGGCACGTCGAGGGCCCGCAACTCGACACAGAGCAGGTCGAACTCGCGTCGTGTGACCGTGATCGGGTCCGTAGGCGCCGGATCGGGGTTGTACGGGAGTTGGAAGAGATCGGAGATGCGGCGCAGGCACAGGAACCCGGTCCGGATCACGATGTCGCAGCTGGCGTTGTAGGGGCGATCGATGGTCGAGCTGACGATCGAGGCTGTGTCGAGGACACAGCCGGCGGCAGTGATCCAACTGCGTTCGGGGTGCGGCGAGCGGAAGAAATTGAGCGAGGGTTGGCTGGTGTGGCTCTCCTCGACCTCGATGAACCACTTCTCCCAACGTTCGAACAGATCCTCGTCGATCTTGTCGAGCCAGCCGATGCGGGTGTAGCGCGTAAGCAATGCAGCGGCACTCGGCGGCAAACCGGCACGCACCTCGAGCATGCCGACCAACGCCTCACGGCGGCTGAAGGCGCCGTAGATCGTCGGCAGGTACGAGATCATCAGCGAGACGAGGCCGAGACCGATGCCTGCCTCGGCGAACGCGAGCGCGATCCTGGGGGCTCCTGGTGGATGGACGAATCCGAGCGTGAACAGCGACGAGCCGCTGGTGATGAAGGCTTCGGTCACCGGGCGTGAACCCGTTCCCCAGAAGATCGACGTGAAGCCGGCCAGCACGACGCAGACCCACACAGCGGGCAACGTGACCAACGACACCGGCGCATACAGCGACATGATTCGGTCACGGGTCTCGAACGATCGCTTCGTACCCGCAAAGAGATTGAAGACCTTGCGGATGCCGACGAAGTGCCACCTGGTCAGCCGGGTGATCACCGCCCGTGGCACCACAACCGTCTTGACCGCGGAGGCCAGCGTCCACAAGACCACCGCCACTCCCGCCACGACTGCGAACACCTGAGCCACGATCACCCGACCACTGTGTCACACCCTTTTGCGATGATGCCGCTATGACCAAGCGTCAGGCTCAAGAAGCCAACTCCGAGCAGCTCACACTGCTGGCAGTCTCCGAGCTGCCTCTTCAGTTCCGTCTCGATCAGCGAACCCGCGAACGCGGTCTCGCACATATCGCGGCAATCCGCCGCCAACTCGCTGCCAAGGCCTCTGACTCGGTCGCTACCGACGAGTTCGCTGCCGAGCACCACCGAGCAGCGTGATTGCCTCAAGCCGTGGGCGCCAACGAGCGGACCGCGTCCCAATGCTTCAGGTCGGGATCCAATCCGAGGATTGCCAACGACGTGGTCGTCACACCGTTGTCGAAGTACGAGCGTATGGTGTCTCGACAATGCGCGGCCGAGCCGTGCACGATCAGTTCGTCGACCAGCGAGTCGGGTATTGCCGCCAACGCCGCCTTTCGATCGCCTGCCTGCCAGGCATCCCACATCGGGCGCAATTGGTCCCCACGCCCCAACCAATTCTGAAACGCGGCATAGACGGGCACGTTCATGTACGCGGCAATCACGAACCTTCCGGCATCTCGAACCACCTCAGCGTTCTCACTCGGACATACAAAGATTCGGCAGACGACTTCTTTCTCGACTCCTCCCGCCGCGTCGTTCACCACGCCCAGGACCTTTGACACGTCTCCTGGTGCCAACCAGTTGATGATCACACCGTCGGCCTCGCGGCCGGCCAACCGCAGCATGCCCTCGCGCAACGCTGCGACCAGAATGGGTGGTATCACTTCAGGTCGCACAGCCAGTCGGAAGCCCTGCACCTCGAATGTCTCGTACGCCTTCGAGACCTTCTCGCCGCTGAGCGCGTCGCGGAGGAAGCGAACAACGTCGCGAACCTTCTTGTATGGCTCGACGAACGGAACTCCGTTCCAGCGCTCGACGATCACGTTGCTGCTCGAGCCGATCCCGATCGCGAAGCGGCCCGGTGCGGCGTCGGCCATCGAGGCGACGCATTGCGCGAAACAACCCGGCGAGCGCGTATAGGCCGGCACGATCGCCGTGCCGAGTCGCAACCGCGGTTCCCAAGCCGCCGCCAGAGCCAGGGGGGTGAACGCGTCAGCCCCGTCGACCTCGGCTGACCAGATGTCGGTATATCCGAGATCTGCCAACTCGCCAAGCTTCTCGCGGTGGCTGTGCAGCGGCCCGGGCAGCGGCACAGTCATGCCCGGACGATTCGGAAGCGCCATGTCATTTCTCCTCAGTCTGGGGCTGGCGGCTGGTCGGTCGGCAGTCGGTACACATTGACATAGCTCGACAGTCGGTCGAAGAACCCGGCGCGTTGGGGCGGGTGCTTCGCGTTGCCCCGCGCTCCCCGGCGTGAGAGGATGGCGCGTGAGCACAAACGTGGCGGACGAGTCGCGAACGACGGCGGCGGAGCCTCTGAAGACCACGGTGTTCGAGACCGACGCCCAGCTGAAGAGACATCTCGACCGCACGCCGGCGTCGATCAAGCAGTTGATCATTCGGTTCAGCATCGGCGCGATAGCGGCCCTCACCCTGGTCAGCATGTTCACGGCGTTCGCCAGTCGGCGAGTAGGCACCCAACAGGCAATCGCCGAAGCTCGCAAGGCCACCTACTACATCGCCAAGGGCGTCATCGAAACCAACGCTGACAACAAGCTCTTCGAACGCGACCCAGCCGCGCTCGCCTTGCTCGACAACCGTGTGCACGCAGCTGTGCTCAGCGACACGCTGGTGAGAGTCAAGGTGTGGGCGACCGATGGCACGATCCTCTACTCGGACGAACCGCGCCTGATCGGGCAGAAGTTCGAGCTCGATACCGACAAGGCAGACATGTTCGCCACTCGCGACACCGATACGAAGGCGGAGGTCAGCAACCTGGCGGAACCGGAGAACACCTACGAGCGGCAGTTCACCAAGCTGCTCGAGGTCTACCAACTGGCCGAGACGGTGCAACACAGACCCGTGATCTTCGAGGCGTACTTCCGCTACAGCGGGGTCACCAGCGTGGGGCGCAACCTGTGGAAGCAGTTTGCGCCCATCGCGATCGGTTCGCTCATCGCGCTCGAGTTGATCCAGATCCCCATCTTCATCACCCTCGCCCGACGGTTGCGCGCAGCACAGATCCAGCGTGAGCGACTGTTGCGCCATGCGATCCAGTCGTCGGAGGCCGAGCGGCGCCGCATCGCCAGCGACCTCCACGACGGAGTCGTCCAAGAGCTCACTGGCGTCTCACTCAGCCTCGCGGCAGGGAGCTATAGCGACAGCGCCGACGCGCCCCGAATGGCAGAGGCGTCGTCGAGCCTGCGCGGAAGCATCAAGTCGTTGCGGTCACTGCTCGTGGAGATCTATCCGCCGAACCTGCACGAGGAAGGCCTCGAGTTCGCGCTGGGCGATCTGTTGGGCGGCGTGTCCAACCGAGGCATCGCCGTCAAGCTCGACGTCGATCTCGGCAAGGCCCAGTTGTCGGCTGACACGGCGGGACTGATGTATCGCAGCGCCCAAGAAGCTCTCCGCAACGTGATCACGCATTCCGGGGCGGGCCACGTACGCCTTGTCGCCAGGATCACCGGGAATGAGGCTCGTGTGACCGTGGACGACGACGGACGTGGGTTCACGCCGGGTCAGATCGAAGGCAAGCCCGGTGACGGCCATTTCGGTCTGCGTGCCTTGGCCGGACTCATCGCCGACGCCGGCGGCAAGCTCTCGGTGCTGTCTGCGCCCGGCGCCGGCACCCGCGTCGAGGTCAGGTTGCCGATGGCGACCGGCGGTCAGGTGTGATCCGTCTTGCGGTTGTCGATGACCATGTGATCGTCCGCAATGGGCTCGCGCAACTGCTCGCGACCACTGGCGACATCGAACTGGTGGGGATGGCGGCGAATGGTGTGGAGGCACTGGACCTCGTCGGCAAGCTGCAGCCGGACGTCGTTCTCATGGACCTGTCCATGCCTGAGATGGACGGCGTCGAAGCGACGAGGCAGATCGTCGCCGCGCATCCGAACGTGCGAGTCCTCGTGTTGACGTCGTTCAGCGATCAGAGCCGGATCATGGACGCTCTTCGTGCCGGCGCTGAGGGGTACCTGTTGAAGCACTCCGAGCCTGACGAGATCGCGGCAGCGGTGCGAGCCGTCTTCGAAGGTGGCTCCCCTCTTGATCCCAAGGCAGCGCGGGTGTTGCTCGACTCGAGGCGAACCTCATCTGACTCCGACACTCTGACTGATCGGGAGCGCGAGGTTCTGCTGCTCGTTCGTGGCGGCCTCGCCAACAAGCAGATTGCTCGGCAACTGGGAATCAGCGAACGCACCGTCAAGGCCCACCTCACCAACGTGTTCCAGCGGCTCGGCGTGACTGATCGGACCCAAGCCGCGCTCTGGGCCAGCGAACACCTGAGCTAATGGGCCGTTCAGTTCACTGACGACGGACTGCCAGGCTTCATTCCTGAAGGTGTTCAGGGAAGCGTCGTCGTGGGCCCGCCATCGCCTCCGCCACCGCCGCCTCCGCCTTTGCCCTTCCCGCTGGCGTCGACGGTTGTGGTCGTGACGTTCGGGTCAGCCGTCGTTGGCGGGGTCGGTTCGCCCAACGTTGGCGGGGTCGAGGTGTCGGTCGGGTGCTCGTCGATCGTGGTGCCAGGTCCCGGACCGCTGGCCGGGCCTTCGTCGGTAACGGCCACGGTGCCGGCGGGACCTCTGTTGCCGCCGGGGTCGCGGTCGATCGAACTGTTCGGTGCCTGCTCGTCGGCGGGGGCCGTTGGGACCGTCGCCGCATCGATGGACGACTGCGAGGCGCTCTCGACGATCTCCTGCTGCATTGCTGCCTCGAGGACGACGACATCCCTGCTCATGGTCGTCGTCGATCCGTGCTGGACCGAAACCGTGGTGTCGACGTTGGACGTAGCCCACACGCCGCGTTTCGTGGGCGCGCCCAGCGCGGGGAACAGAGTGTCGCGAACAGTGAACGCGGCGGCAGTTCCACCGACCGCTGTCGCGCAGTACAACAACCATCCGACGAGCGCCTTTGTGCGGCGGCGTGGTGTGCGCGGTGGCGTCGTTCCCCGGAGAACACTGCGAATGGACACGCGATCGGCGGCGCGACCCGATGAGCCTTTGATCAGCGGCTGTAGGCCCTCGCCTCCGCCATGACCACGCTCAAGCCAATCGTCCTCGCCCACGTCTGCCAGTGTGCTTGGGTCGGGGCGCGAATCACAACGGTACAAAGGTAGTAGGACCATCGGCTACGACCTGTCCCACCCTCGAAAATGCCTCGCCGGGCAGCTCAGCGGTACAGTGCCGCTCATGGGGGAAACACCGTGGCAGGGCGACGCGTGCTCGTTGGTCGAGGAATTTCGCAGTGGCCGACGGTCGCCCCGTGAAGAACTCCAGGCGACATACGACGCCATTGATGCCAGCACCCTCAACGCTTTCTGTTACACACCCCGTGAGCAGGCGGAACGGGCCGCAGCGAACGCAGATGTCAGCAAACCCTTCGGCGGTGTTCCGATCGGCGTCAAAGAGCTCGACCAAGTCGATGGTTGGCCCGACACCCACGCATCCGTTCCACTCCGAGATCAGGTGGCCACCTACACGAGTGTGATGGTCCAGCGAATGCGCGATGCCGGCGGAGCGGTCCTCGCCGGCCAGACCACGGCGAGCGAGTTCGGCGGGGTCAACCTCACTCGCACGCTCCTGCACGGAACCACGCACAGCCCATGGCAGCACGGCCGAACGCCGGGAGGCAGTTCGGGTGGCACAGCTGCTGCCGTTTCCGGTGGCCTCGTCTCGATCGCCACTGGCGGCGATGGCGGAGGGTCGATTCGCATCCCCGCCGGCTTCACAGGGCTCGTCGGCCTGAAGGCAACCATCGGCCGGATTCCACGCGGACCGCGAGCCGACTACGGGAACCTCACCGTCACGATCGGCTGTCT
>JANMMQ010000105.1:0-6851 GCA_031373465.1 Ilumatobacteraceae bacterium
AGATTGCCGCCGACGCCATCGACAGACCGGCGAACGCCCTCAGTTCGAGACGCGACGGTTGCCGACGGACGTCTGCCGCTACCTCCGTCAATTCATGACCTGCTCAGAGCGAACTGATCGAGATCGACACCGCAGACGACGGTTCCCGTGTATTCGGTGCGGGCGCGGCTCTCCCACGTCTCTTCGGGGATCTCGCTGTCGCCGGGCACGAGGTGGCTGAGCACCAGCGTCTTCACACCGGCTCGCGCGGCGATGCGGCCCGCATCTTCCGGCGACGTGTGGGACTCGGTGAGATGGTTGATGATGTTGTCGCGGTTGGGCATCTTGGACACCCGGTCAGCGACGAAGCCGACGTCGATGACCTCGTGCACGAGATAGTCGGCGCCGGTGGCCAGGCGAACGACGTTGTCGCATGGACCCGTGTCGCCGCTGAACACCACGGAGCCCGACGGCGTGTCGAACCGATAGGCGAAGGCAGGGAAGACCGGAGCATGTTGCACGAGGATGGCCGTGACACGCACCCCGTTGTCGTCGAGTGGATAGATCTCCACGGGCTCCATGGCCGGTGCGGCCGAGAGCACGGATGAACCGTCTGCATCTACGCCGAGATCGATGTCGGGCCGGTAGCGGTCGTGAGCCACTCCGATCTCCTGCACGAGCACGTTGGCTGTCAGGTCACCGCGAGCCTCATCGGCGATGCGCACATTGATGTTGTAGGCAAATGCCTCGAACAGCTTCCGGGTCAGGCCGCGTATCCCCGGCGTCGGGGCATCAGGGAACAGGACCGGCACCGCCCGGCCTGGTGGAAACGTCGCGATAGGAAGGCCTGCCTCGCCGGGACCGAAGACTTGGACGGGCCGGGTCGGCCAGAACCCGAGCAACAGGTTGGCGAGATCGATGACGTGGTCGCTGTGCAGATGGGTGAAAAAGATCGAGCGAATGGTGCTGCCGCCAGCCGGTCTTCGGTCGGGATGCATCGAGATACCCGACCGCCATGCCTGACGGTGAACGCCCTCACCGCAGTCCACGATGTACGCGGCTTCGCCGACCACGATCGCGTTGGCATAGCCGGCGCGCGTCGCTTTCGGATTCGAGGCTCCGGCCGTGCCCAGCAGGATCAGCCGTTCGTCAGCATCCGAACGCATGGGTCGGCGCGTCGGCCGAGCTTCAGCATGCGGCGCGTCGACGACACCCGCGCGGCGAAGAACATCAGCTGCTTGACACATGCTCTTCGCCGGCGGCGCGCCTCCTACAGCTCGCGACCGTCGAGGTAGACGACACCCTTGATGCCGTCGACCGTGATCCTCTGACCGGTCTTGACGCGCGTGGTGCCGTCGACCGAACCGACGACTGCCGGGATGTTGAACTCGCGGGCGACGATGGCGCAGTGGCTCATGACGCCACCGACATCGGAGACAACCGCCCCGGCGATCGAGAACATCGGCACCCACGGCGGCAGGGTCATCTCGCAGACCATGATCTCGCCATCTTCAAGGTCACCTGCTTCATCGAGCGACTTCACGACCCTGGCGATGCCACGATAGATGCCGGGTGAGCCGGCAACACCGTCGATCACGTCGACATCCTGTTCGCCTTCGGGCGGGGGCTTGATGCCGAGCAGTCGAGTGACCAGCGCGTCCATGAACGGATCGACGAAACCTCCGGGCTGCGGCGGAGGCGGAGGCGTGCCGACCGCGCCGGGAGGAGATGCCTGTGCAGCGGCCTGCACCGACGCTTTGCGCTCCGTAACCGTGGCGCGGCGATCGCCTCCGTTGGTCAACGCGTCGCGGACCTCATCGCGGTACAGGAAGAACACGTCGTCGCGCGAGCCGATGACGCCGTCGCGGACCAACGCATCGCCAACGGCCAGCACGAAGGTGCGAAGCAGCACAACGCCCATCTGGTCGATGTAGAAGGCGTGATCCTCGGTGAGCGGGACGGCGTACTGCGCGGCTTCGTAGTACTCGTCGAACTTGGCGAGCTCGTCGGGCTTGTCGGCAAGCTTGGCGCGAATCTTGCCGGTGAGATCCTCGCGATGCTTCACAGCTCGTTCGTACTGGATCATCGGATCGTCTTCGTCGGGCATGTTGATGTAGCGGGCTATGTTGCCCAACGGGATCGAAGGGTTCTCCCGCCACGGCACGTCGGCGATGTCGTACACCGCGTCGCTGCGCCACCCGAAGTCGTAGAGGTAAGCGCTGAGCTGATCGAGGAAGTCGCGTCCCTCTTCGGTCTCGCTGAGCTTCTTGGCGAGATCGCGAGGCTGGTTCTCGTCGAACAGCGTGTGCAGAGAATCGCTGTCGCGGGCAACTCGACTGAGCCTCCACAGACCATGGGCGGCATCAACCGGGCGGGTGTGGTGGCCCTGCAGGATCTGGTACGACTCGGTGGGATCGTCGGGGTGCATCACGTCGGCGTAGAAGTCGCTCAACTTGGCGCCCGACAGCAGCGCGAAGTTGATGTGACCGTGGACGTACCACATCTCGGTCATCCAGTCGGTCATGTCGTCGAACTTGGCCAGCAGTTCGGCGTTGCTCAATCCCGTGTAGTCGGCGTTGCGCTCTGCTTCGTTGCGCGAACGGATCATCGGCAGCCATTCGTTGGTCCAACGCTTGCCGACCAGTGGCACCTTCTGATCGAGCGTGTCGAGGTAGCGCGACATGCGGTCCTCGATCACGGCCTCGTCGGGGTGGGGATGGAACGACATGTAGAAGTAGTGGTTGATCGCCTGGTTCGACGCCACGACCGGGCAGTCGTACTCGGACTGCGCCTCGGTGAAGCCGACGGCGAGCGTCGACATGACCAGGTCTTGCGATAACGGGTGGAGCGGTCGAGGCGCGTGCATCTTGTCGAAGGCCCAGAACCCCTCGATCTCGTCAGGTCCCGGGAACGTGACCTGCTCGGCAGTGTCAGTCATTGCATACCCCCTGTTGATGAGCGGTGCGGCTCCCACGTGCCGCACGGCGTGATCCTACTGTTCTAGCCCCACAGTTTCTTGCTGGCGATAGCTGCACCCTCGGCCAGTGCCTTGAACTTCGGCCAGACCACTGTCGGGTGAACCTCGGGTGCATAGCTGGCGCGCGACGAGAAGCCGCAGTCGGCACCAGCGATCACATTTTCCTTGCCGACGATCGACGCGTAGTTGCAGATGAACTCGGCGATCAGCTCGGGATGCTCGACGTAGTTGTTGGCATGTCCGAGCAGGCCGGGAATCAGGACCTTGCCCTCGGGAACGCCGACCTCTTCGACCTGGCGCCACTCGTGCATGTGGCGCGGGTTCATCACTTCGAACGAGTAGGCCTGAGCATTGATCTTGAACGTGTATTCCAGGGCGACCTTCAACGGGATGTCGGTCAGTCGCGGGCCATGGTTCAGGCCGTAGCACGTGTGATGACGGATTCGGTCCTGCGGGATGCCGCGCAGCGCATTGTTCAGTGCCTCGACGTGAATCGTCGCGGATCGCCGACGGCTCTCCAATGATTCGGCCGGATCGCAGAGCATGTCGATCAACCACGGGTCGTCCACTTGCAGGATGAATCCGGCGTCGACGATCCCGAGATACTCCTCGCGCATCGCCTCAGCGACCGCGTTGAGGTACTCCTCGTACTCCTTGTAGTACTCGTTTCGCCCGAAGCCGCTGGGGCCCGTCGCCGGCATGAACACATCGGAGACGTCGAGCCCTTCGGTTGCTGCTCTGAGGTTGTCGATGTCGATCTGCAACAGCTTCTGACCGGTGTACGAGATGGGCCCCTTGCATATGATCCGGCGAAGGGGGCTGACGGCTGACGCATACTTCTTGAAGTACTCGGTGTAGTACTCGGGGAACATGTCGAACTCGGCCTGCCACGACGGCGCCATGGTCGAAGGGCCCATGTCGACCTCGAACCCACCGAGACGATCCTTGACATACCCGAGGAAGCTGACTTTGCTCATCTCACCGTCGGCGACGATGTCGATGCCGCACTCGACCTGCTGCCTGACCCGATCTTTGACTGCCTCGGCGATCTCTTCATCCAGCGCCGCAGCGTCGTACGGGCGGTCGTGTTCGCGTTCCTTCATGATGTCGAGGAGCGAGTGTGGCCGGGCGAGGCTGCCGACATGGGTCGTGAGAATTCGGTCGGTGCTCTGCTTCATCATTCCCCCAACGAGATCGTGTCGACCACCGATTGTCTCACAGGCCGATCAGCCCTCGGCCATCCCCGTTCGCCGGTGGCGAACGGCTGTGGTCACGGCGTGCCGGCGCCTTGACCTCGCAAGAGGTACGCCGAGTGAAGCAGTTCCGGCCGCTCGGTGAGCTCCGCGGCCGAGCCGCTGTAACGGACCCTGCCGCCCTCGAGCACATACGCGGCCTTGGCCAACGACAAGGCAACGTGGGCGAACTGCTCGATCAGCAACACGCCGACCCCCGAGGCCGCCACTTCGGCAAGTGTGGGTACCAGACGTTTGACGACGATCGGGGCGAGGCCGAGCGACAGCTCGTCGACCAGCAGCACCTTTGGCCGCGAGACCAAGGCCTGGGCCAGGACCACCATCTGCTGCTCGCCCCCCGACAGAGACCGACCTTGGATGTTCCAACGCTTCTCGAGCTCGGGAAACAACGACAGCGTGTACGCAAGCCCGTCGCTGGCAGCCTTGCGACCGAGCGAGAAGGTGGCGACCCTGAGGTTCTCTTCGACTGTGAGGTGCGTAAGCAGCCGGCGGCCTTCTGGCACCACCGACACGCCGGCAGCGCGGATCTTCTCCGGTCGAGCGTTGGCCAGGTTCTTGCCCTCGAGGTTGATCCAACCCTTTGTCACCCTCGCGAGTCCGGCGCACGCAAGTGCGAGACTCGACTTGCCGGCTCCATTCGGGCCGAGAATCGTCGTCACTTCGCCCGGCGGCACTTCGATGGTCACGTCGTGCACCACGTTGCGCGGCCCGCGAGCGACGGACACATTTTCGATCGACAACATGGCCATCAGGCGACCTCCTCGGTACCGAGGTAGGCCTTCATCACATTGGGATCATGGAGCACCTGCTGCGTCGGTCCGGATGCCAACAGGCGACCGAAGTCGAGCACGGCGCTCCAGTCGCAACACGCCTGCACGAGGCTCATGTCGTGGTCTACGAGGATCACGGTGGCGCCGACTCGTTCCGGGATGCTGCGGATGATCCGGCCGAGCAATGCGGTCTCTGCGTCAGGCAAGCCGGCCGCCGGCTCGTCGAGCAGGATCAGCTTCGGCTGTCCGACGAGGGCTCGGGCGACCTCGATGAATCGCCGCTCCTTCGCGCCGAGTGTGCGCACCGTCTGCTGGGCAACGTCGGTGAGCCCGACGAAGTCGAGCGCCTCATCGACCGCGGCGGTGCGACCGGCCTTGCCACGGGCGTCGGAGTGCTCGTACACGGTGGCAACGTTGTCGAACACGGTCAGCTTCTCGATCGACTGCTCGGTCTGGAAGGTGCGCCGCAAACCCCATCGGGCCCGCTTGAAGCTGGGCAGTGACAGGAGATCCTGGCCCAATGCATCGATCCGACCCGAGCGTGGTGTGACGAAGCCCGACAGCACGTTGAAGAACGTCGTCTTGCCTGCTCCGTTCGGACCGATGAGGCCACACGTACCTTCCGGGAACTGGATGGTCATCTCATCGAGCGAGACGACGCCGCCGAAATGTACAGACAGCCCTTCGACGTCGATCACGCTTCGATGCCCTTCTTCTCCGCCATCTTGGTGTTCTGGATCAGGTTGGCGAGCAACCCGAACCCGAACAAGGAGAGCGCGAACCGCGTCCAGAACTGATGTCCGATGACGTTCTGCGTGAGGAACTTCAGCAGGCACGTGGCAAAGAAGGCACCGAGGAGACCACCCCACAAGCTGTAGATGCCGCCCATGATGACCACTGCGATGAGAAAGATCGCCGACTGCCGATTGAAGGCATCGATGCTCATGCCCTTCGGGACTGTTCCTGCGTACAGACCGCCGGCGACACCAGCCATGAACGCAGCAAGAGCGAAGGCCCACAGCTTGTAACGGGTGACGTCGATACCGCCCGCAAGCGCAGCGGCCTCGCTCTGGCGGATCGATGCCCACGCTCGACCAGGCTTGCGCGACAGCACGTACGACGCCAGCATGAACATCACGAACGCGGCGGCAACGACGAACCGGTAGTAACCGGTATCAGTGATCGCCCACGATGGTCGTCGGGTCGGCTTGATGTCGCTGAGCGTCTTGACGACGCCTTTGAATCCGGTACCGCCATTGGGGAACTTGATCTGACCGAGCACGATCTCCATCCCGGCCGCCAACATCAGGGTGACGAGAGCGAGGTAGAGCCCGCTGACTCGCAGCGCGGGGAGCCCGATGAACACACCGATGACTGCTGCGGCCAGTCCACCGATGATGAGCAGAACGGGGAACGGCAACGTGGTGGCGAACGCCAGGCGCATCGTCACCCAGCAGCCGATGCCGTACGACGCGACTTGGCCGAGTGACACCAACCCAACCCGGCCGTAGAGCAGTCCGGCGCTGGCCGCGACGATGGAGTAGACCGCCATCTGGGTGAAGTTGGCAACCCAGAACGCGTCGAAGAACCCTGGAAGGGCGAACAGTGCGAGCAGGAACACGGCGACGGTGGCGATCGGCTCGAACAGCCGGTTCGACGTCAGGCGAGCCACTGGCGACTTCCTCGCCGGTATTGCCGGAGCACTGACGACGGCCGTCATCGCATCTCCCTCCCGGACAGGATGACCGTGCGCTTCCGGCTGATCCACACGATCGCGGCGACCGACACCACGAACGGCGTCGTGCTCTGGAAGTCGTGCAGGAACTGAAGCCTCCCGTCGAACGGAGTCAGGACGGACTGCAGCACACCGAT
>JANMMQ010000006.1:0-7163 GCA_031373465.1 Ilumatobacteraceae bacterium
ACCCTTCGTCATCACGGGGATGACATGAGCACCGGCGTCGATGAGTCGCCGGCAGACCTCGACCGCCTTGTAGGCAGCTATTCCTCCAGTGACGCCGAGGATGATGCGCTTGCCGGCCAACATGGAGGTCGTGCGATGTGAGGAGTCAGGCGACGGGTTCGTCGCCAGCCTCGTCGGCTGCGGGCTCGTCTGCCGGATCGGGGAGCTCGACTCGCACGATCTTGTGAGCGGCGATCTCCTCGAAGCCGATGCTCAGCGGCTTGCGGGCGATCGAGCTGACCTGCGGGGGCACCATGTGGCCGAGGCCGTCGCCCAACTGGTTGAAGTACGAATTGATCTGCCGTGCACGACGTGCGGCAAGGGTGACCAAGCTGAACTTGGAGTCGACCGTGTCGAGCAGGTCCTCGATGGGCGGGTTCATCATCGTGTCGTGGGCGCGAGCCATAGTTCAGCCTCCTGAAGCGGTTGGTCAGTGTATCCCGCCGCTACTGGTTGCGTCGATGATGACCGATGATCGCCAACATCTCGTCGACGGTCCGTTCCAGGTTGTCGTTGACGACCACGTGGTCGGCCATGGCGAGGCCGACCGGCTCCTCGTCGAGCGCCTTGCGCAACCGCTCGTCGACCTTTTCCTCGGGATCGCCGCGATGGCGTAGCCGCCGCTGTTGTTCGTCGCGAGATGGCGGCAACACGAAGATCAGGACGGCGTCGTCGCGGAGACTCTTGACCTGACTGGCTCCATCGACCTCGATCTCGAGGACAATGTCACGGCTGTCGGTGACATCCGGGATCGGGGTCCCGTAGTAGTTGTCGAGGAACTTGGTCCATTCGAGGAACCCACCGCTCTCGATGCGGTCCTCGAAGCTGGCGTGATCGGTGAACACGTACGCCGTGTCGGGTTCCCCCGGTCGTTGCCGTCGCGTGGTCCACGACCTGCTCAACCAGAGATTGGGATCGCGCTCGACGAGCGCGTTGACAATCGTGCCCTTGCCTACCCCACCGGGGCCTGACACAACGATGATCAGTGAGTCGGCGGAGCCGTCGCTGGCCGCCATGGCCTCACTTGCCGAGTTGGTCGAGCAATGACTGCTTCTGTACCTGGCCAAGCCCTTGTACGCGGCGGTTGTCGGCGATGCCGATGTCTTCCATGATCTTGCGAGCCTTGACCTTGCCGACGCCCGGCAGCGACTCGAGCAGCGAAACCACTTTGAGCTTGCCGACCGTGACGCTTGTCGAAGCGAGTGCTTCGCGGATCGAGACAGAACCATTCTTCAGTTGATTCTTCAGTTCAGCGCGAGCAGCGCGGGCTTCGGCGGCTTTCGCGAGGGCAGCCGTGCGTTGTTCGGGCGTGAGTAGCGGTGGTGTTGCCATGACAAAACCATAGTCCTGACCACGCATTCATTGGTGGCATTCGGTCAATGAGCTGCGCCAATGAGCTCACCCACCGACCGCGCACCGTGCTGGTCACACCACTCGGTCAGCTGCCGGAGCACTCGTCTCGAAGCCCGGGGGTCGACGAAGTTGGCAGTTCCGACTTGAACGGCGCTGGCTCCTGCCAACAGCAGTTCTGCCGCGTCCCAGCCGTCGAACACTCCGCCGACGCCGATGATGGGCACCTCCGGTAGCGCGGAGTGCACGTCGAAGACGGTGCGGACGGCGACCGGGTGGATGGGCTTTCCGCTGTATCCGCCACCGCCGGCGCCGAGAGCCGGGCGGCGGGTCTCGGGGTCGATCATCATGCCGAGAAGCGTGTTGATCAAGGTCACGGCCTCGGCGCCGGCCTGTTGCACAGCCTCCGCAACCTCGACCACACGGTCGGTGTTGGCGCTGAGCTTCACCCATCGCGGGCGGGCGCAGGCCGCCGCGGCTCGGGTCACTTCCGCGGACAGATCGGGGTCGTGAGCGAAGATTCCCCGCCGGCCTTCGAGGTTCGGACAGGAGAGGTTGATCTCGACGGCGATCACGTTGGTCGGTGCGTCCGCAAGCAACTCAGCAGCGCGCCGGTACTCATCGATGGATCGCCCCCAGATGCTGGCGACGACTCGCGCTCCGGATGCGACCAACGCCGGAAGATCGTCTGCCAGCCACGCGGTCACGCCGGGACCCTGCAGACCGACCGCATTGACCATGCCGACGCCGGCCGAATGAACTCGGGGCGCAGGGTTCCCCTGCCACTCGAACGCCGCCAACGATTTGACGACGTGGGCGCCGAGCTCGGACAGGTCGAAGAACGATTGGAACTCGGCGCCATGCCCCGCAGTTCCCGAGGCCGTCATCACGGGATTCGGCAGTTCGACCGACCCGACCCGCGTGCGCAGATCTACGGCCACGCGTGGTATTCCTGCAGGCTCCGAACCGACAGATCGTGCCCGACGTGCTCGGCCATGCCTTGCACCGCGGCCAACGCAGCCTCGACCGTGGTCACGGAGCTGACCCGATGCGTGATGGCCGCCTTGCGGATCTGCTCACCGTCGCTGCGGGCTCCACCACCTTGACCCTGCGGGGTGTTGATCACGAAGTCGATGTCGCCGCCAGCGATCAGGTTGACGGCGTTGATGCCATGCCCGTCGGAGATCTTCCCGACTACCGCATCGACGCTGACGCCGAAGCTGGCGAGGTAGTCGGCGGTGCCCGTCGTCGCGGATATGCCGAAGCCGAGGTCGCGGAGCCGGCGAGCGACGACGATTCCTGCGGGCTTGTCGCCGTCGGCAAGCGAAAGGAAGACGGTGCCCACCGTCGGCAACACGGTGCCCGCTGCCAGTTCAGCCTTGTAGAACGCTAGACCGAACGTGGTATCGATGCCCATCACCTCGCCCGTCGACCGCATCTCCGGACCGAGGGCGGGATCGACCTCGGGGAAGCGGTTGAAGGGAAGGACGGCCTCTTTGATCGCCACGTGCCCATTCCGAGAAGGAGGACACAGCAACCCCTCGGTGCGCAGTTCGGCCAGCGTGGCCCCGAGCATGACCCGGCTGGCCACCTTCGCCAATGGGACGCCGGTTGCCTTGGCGACGAAGGGCACCGTGCGGCTTGCTCGAGGGTTGGCCTCGATCACGAAAACGGTCGTTCCGAGAACGGCATACTGCACATTGATCAGGCCGCGTACGTCGAGAGCCTTCGCGATCGAGGTGGTGTACGACTCGATGACTTCGACAACCCACGGTGGCAAGGTCTGCGGCGGGATTGCGCATGCGGAGTCGCCGCTGTGCACGCCGGCTTCCTCGACGTGCTCCATCACGCCACCGATCAACACCTCACCGGTGTGATCACGGATCGCATCGACGTCGACCTCGGTCGCGTCCTCCAAGAACCGGTCGATCAACACGGGACGTTCCGCGGACAGGCCGCCCTCGCGCCCCAATGAGCCGAACCCAGCGAGCTCGGCCATCGCCCGCGTCAGATGGTCGCAGTCGTGGACGATCTGCATCGCCCTGCCGCCGAGCACGTAGCTAGGGCGGACCAACACGGGAAACCCGACCCGGTCGGCGATTGCAAGGGCTTGGTCAAGTGTGGCGGCGGTTCCGCCGGGCGGTTGGGGAATGCGAAGGCTGTGGCACAACGCGCTCCACTTCTCGCGATCCTCCGCCAGGTCGATTGAGTTCGGTGAGGTCCCAGCGATGAGGTCCTGCGGCAGCACTCCCGAGAGCTTCAGCGGGGTCTGGCCACCAAGCGACACGATGACCCGCGGCGGCGTGCCGCCACTGGCCAACGTCTCGGCTGCGATCACGTTGAGCACGTCTTCGCGCGTCAGCGGCTCGAAGTACAACCGATCACTCGTGTCGTAGTCCGTGCTGACGGTTTCGGGATTGCAGTTGATCATCACCGTCTCGTAGCCAGCTTCGCGCAGTGCGAACGAAGCATGCACGCAGCAGTAGTCGAACTCGATCCCCTGCCCGATCCTGTTCGGGCCGCTGCCGAGGATGACGACTCTCGGCCGATCGGACGGGCGTACCTCGTTCTCGTCTTCGTACGTCGAGTAGTGGTACGGCGTCTCGGCAGCGAATTCGGCGGCGCACGTGTCGACTGTCTTGTACGTCGGGATGACGCCGGCGGCTTCACGCGCCGCCCGAACGCTCAGCTCGTCGCTCCCCCACAGATGGGCAAGTTGGCCGTCACTGAAACCCATCTGCTTGGCGCGACGCCACTTCCGTGGAGACATCTCGGCAATGCTCAGTCCGTCGAGCGCGGCACGCTCTTCGACGATCTGCTGCATCTGATCCAGGAACCACGGATCGATGCTGCATGCCTCGTAGATCGTTTTGATCGACTCGCCGCGACGAAGCAGTTCGCCGACTTGGAAGATGCGATCAGGCGTCGGTATGGCAACCATCTTCAGGAGCGTGGCTACGTCGATCTCGGCGAGCTCTGCCTCGGCAGGATCGCAACCGAGACCCAGGCGGCCCTGTTCCAGCGAACGCAGGCCCTTCTGAAGACTCTCCGGAAACGTTCGACCGATCGCCATGACCTCGCCGACGGACTGCATCTGCGTGCCGAGGATGCCGGATGAACCAGGAAGCTTCTCGAAGGCCCAGCGCGGGATCTTGGTGACGACGTAGTCGATGCTCGGTTCGAAACTGGCCGGGGTCGAGCCCCTTGATGTGGCGGTGATGTCGTTCTCGATCTCGTCGAGCCGGTATCCGACGGCCAACTTGGCGGCGATCTTGGCGATCGGGAAGCCGGTCGCCTTCGAGGCCAGTGCCGATGATCGGGAAACCCGCGGGTTCATCTCGATCACGACCTGCTCGCCGGTGACCGGGTTGACGGCGAACTGCACGTTGCTTCCGCCGGTCTCGACTCCAATTCTGCGAATGCACGCGAATGCTGCATCGCGCATCTGTTGGTACTCGACATCGCTGAGTGTTTGCGCCGGCGCAACAGTGATGGAGTCGCCAGTGTGCACACCCATCGCATCGACGTTCTCGATCGAGCAGATGATCACGCAGTTGTCGGCGCAATCGCGCATCACCTCGAGCTCGTACTCCTTCCAACCGGCGATGCTCTTCTCGATGAGGATCTCGCTGATCGGGCTGGCCGCTAGCCCTTCGACCGCGCGAGCCTCGAACTCCGCCGGCGTCGAGGCGATGCCGGTCCCCCGCCCGCCGAGGATGTAGGCGGGACGGATGATGATGGGCAGACCGATTTGCTCGACCACTGCCATCGCCTCTTCGAGGTTGTGAGCGATGCCGCTGACGGGCACGGCCAGCCCGATCTCGACCATTGCCTGCTTGAACTTGTCGCGATCCTCCGCGGTGGCGATGGCCTCGGCGTTGGCGCCGATCATCTCCGGCGTGCCCGGCACACCGATGATGCCGCGCTCGAACAGCGCCATCGCCGTGTTGAGGCCGGTCTGCCCACCGAGCGTCGGCAGGACCGCGTCCGGTCGCTCGCGCTCGATGATCTTGGCAACGACTTCCGGCGTGATCGGCTCGATGTAGGTGGCGTCGGCGAAGTCAGGATCGGTCATGATCGTCGCCGGGTTGGAGTTGACAAGGATGACCCGGTACCCCTCTTCACGCAGCACGCGACACGCCTGCGTGCCCGAGTAGTCGAACTCGCAGGCCTGGCCAATGACGATCGGACCGGAGCCGATGATCAGGATCGAGTGGATGTCGGTTCGCTTTGGCATCAGACGCCCGCATCCATGAGGTCGGCGAACATGTCGAAGAGGTAGCGCGAGTCATGTGGTCCCGGACCGGCTTCGGGGTGGTACTGCACGCTGAAGGCCGGCATCTCGAGCACACGCATGCCTTCGTTGGTCTGGTCGTTCAGATTGAGGTGTGTCACCTCGACCTTGCCTTCGAGGCTGGCCGGATCGACGCAGAAGTTGTGGTTCTGGCTGGTGATCTCGACATGTCCGGTCGACTCGTGGCGAACGGGATGATTCCCGCCGTGATGCCCGAACGGCAGCTTGAACGTCTCGCCGCCGAGCGCCCTGCTGAGCAGTTGGTGCCCGAGACAGATCCCGAAGATGGGTACCTGCCCGACCAGTTCGGCGATGGTGTCGACGGCGTAACCGACCATCGCCGGATCGCCCGGTCCGTTCGACAGGAACACTCCATCCGGCTTGCGAGCCAGCACATCGGCTGACGATGTGTTGGCCGGCACGACCTCGACCGTGCCGAGTCCGGCAAGGTGTCGCACCATCGTTGCCTTGATGCCAAAATCGAAGGCCACGATTCGCCGTTCGCCGCTGCCGCTGGCAGGCGTGACGTATGGAGACTGACAGGTGACATCGGCGACGAGATCGATCCCATCAGTACCGGGTTCACGTGCCGCCGCGCTGCGCAGCGATGACTCGTCGGCTGTACCGAACGCGCCGGCCATCGCCCCCGTGTCGCGCAGGATGCGAGTCAGTCTCCGAGTATCGATCCCGCCGATCGCGCTGACCCCGTGCTGTCGCAGCATCGAATCGAGGGACTGCTCCGAGCGGTGGTTGCTGTGTCGACGAGCCATCTCCCGCACGATCACGCCGCGGCAGAACGGCCGCTGCGATTCGAAATCCGTTGCGTTGGTCCCGTAGTTGCCGATGTGCGGGTAGGTGAAGGTGATGATCTGCCCGGCGTACGACGGGTCGGTGATGACCTCCTGGTACCCGCTCATCACCGTGTTGAAGACCACTTCACCACTGGCGATGCCGTTCGGCGGTTCGGCCCCGAACAGCTCTCCCTCGAATACGCTGCCGTCGGCCAGCAGCAGGGCGGCTTCCCGGATCATTCGCCCACTCTATGCATGATCATGCACTGCGCTGCATAACAAATAGCCGAACGTTTGCCAGAGGGTCGGGCGCGCAGACCGGCGCGCACGTTACGAAGTTCCACTGCTGCTCCTCCCGTATGGGCCTCACGGGACCCATTTCACGGCAGGGCGAGCGTAGCAGGCGCCCGCCGTGGCCAGGCTCTTGCCCGGTGGTACGTTGCCCGGATGCCAGAGCTGCGCGGCACCATCGTGCTGGCCACGTACAACAGCGGGGCATCGGTGGGCCCGGTGCTGGCGGAGATCGAAGAGGCGGCGTCGGTGCTCAACCGATCGGGCATCGAGCTCGAGGTGTTGCTGGTCGACGACTCGAGCCCCGACAACACCACCGCGATCGCAACCGACGAAGCGGCAAGGCTCGGGATCAAGATCGAGATCCTCACCGGATCTCACCTCGGTCTGGGCCGCTC
>JANMMQ010000155.1:0-4467 GCA_031373465.1 Ilumatobacteraceae bacterium
CGAGGGTCGAGTCGCCTACGCAGGCACCCTGGGCGACGTGGTGTATCAGTTGGCGGGCGGCCTGCGCAGCGGCATGGGGTACGCGGGCGCGGCAACGCTGGACGCGCTGCGCAACAACGCCCGGTTCATGAAGGTCACCACTGCGGGCCGCAACGAGAGCCACCCCCACGACGTCACCATCACCAAGGAAGCCCCCAACTACCAACGCATGTAAGTCGCCTTTCTTCGGTGTCTCGGACAGGGTTGGTCGACAGGGTCGCGCTGGGCGCCGTTCTGTGGTCGTCGTCGCACGCTCGTGTGGCACGGGCAGATGGACCACGGGCCCCGCGGGCATACGTCAGCGTCACCTCCTTCCGACAACGGCCGGCCGTCAGGGCGCAGAACGCCGGCTCGGTGTGCGGTGTCGGCATGCGACCCGCGAGTAGGATTCCTACCCATGAAGGTCACCGAGAAGGGCCAAGTCACCATCCCGAAAGATCTGAGGGACGCGCTTGGCATCGGTGCCGGCACCGAGGTGCAATTCGAACGCAGCGACGACAGCATCGTGGTGCGCACAACGAGCGGCGCACCGACCCGTGGACGCCAGTTCGTCGAGCGTCTTCGCGGTCGAGGCGATGTTGCCATGACGACCGACGAGATCATGGCCCTCACCAGAGGATCCTGAGGTGTCCTCCGGGACGCTGGTCGACAGCAACGTCTTGTAGGACAGCCTCACGGAGGATCCGACGTGGCGGGGTTGGTCCAGCGATGCCCTCGCCCAGGCCGCTGAGGCCGGTCCCGTGTACGTCAACCCAGACGGATCGCCCGCACCGGTTCCCCGTCTGCGACGATCATCGAATCGAGGTCGAGGCTCGCCAACGTCGTACGGCTCTGGCTCCACTGGGACTCGAACGCAGCAACCACGTTGCCGATGGTCTCAGTATGGCCCGTCCCTGTTCATCGTCCCGGACGGAACCATTGCGCAAGCCGCTGTCGAGATGGAACGATCGGTGTCGGCGCGGTCGGCCGGTTCGTCGGCATCGCCGCCGTCGACGACCTGCTCGTGCGCCTCGCCGCAGACCGCCTCTACGTGCCGCCCCAACACGGCTGCACTGCTGTTCAGCCACCATGACCTCGCCCGCGTCAGCGACAACTCAACCGGCGACCCCGCAAAGTGCTCGACAAGGCGACCCGTCACGACCTCTTCACTACACGCCAACGAACCCCGGGGTAGCTACGAGGAGGTTGCTTGAACGTCGCGCCGAGCGACGCCGCATCCGGACTGCACGGCTAGGCTCGCCCGATGCTACGTGGGGAGCAGATTGTGCTTCGGGCTCGCGCCGAGTCCGATGTCGCCGTTCTCCATAGCGAACTGTACGACGACGTGGCGACCAGGTCGCGGGCAGACAGTCGTCCGTGGAAACCGATGTCTGCCGGGTCAGTGGCCTCACCGTATGCAGTTACCGAACCGAACAACGAGACAGCGTGTTTCTCAGTCGCCGAAATCGCTACTGACGAACTCGTAGGCGAAGCATTGCTCTGGGGTATTGACACGCATTCGCGTGCGGCAAACGTGGGGATCTCATTGCGGCCCTCGTTCCGCGGTCGAGGATTCGGCACCGAAGTAGTACGCGTTCTGTGCCGATACGGGTTCACAACCCGCGGATTGCATCGGCTCCAACTCGACACACTCGCTGACAACGCGGCAATGCGCGCTGTCGCCGTGCGGGTCGGGTTTCGTGCCGAGGGCGTGCTGCGCGAGGCCGCTTGGGTGGACGGAAGATTCGTCGACTCGATGGTGTTCGGCCTTCTCGTAACCGAATCGGATCCGCATGTGGCCAACCCGTCGGAGGATCAGCGACTCGGCGACGCGCCGGTCGCGCGCACGTCGCTCTGATGTTCTGGGGCCGCCGGAGCAGCTCGCTGGGTGACCACGGACGAGTTCTGGGGCCAAGGAGACGCGACCGAAGCGGGCGACGGACCAATTGCGCTTCGAGACATGTTGCGTGTCGGGAGGCAGTCCGGTCAGCGGCTCTACTGCTGGTGCTGCGTCTAGCCGACGTGCCATATCTGCCTGATCCGCGCCGACCCGGAAGTACGCGAACCGAGCAGAACGCGCGCTCCAGAACACGCCAAAACTCGGGATGGCCGGAGAGCGCGGATCGGCGCTTCTTCTCGCGCCGTGCAGTGCGAGACAGCTTGCGTGCCACCCGTCGAGCGTGTCGGCCGCAGCCCCGGCATTCTGATGACACCTCGGACTACGCGCTCCCAGAGTCGGTCAAAGCGATGGCGACTTCAATGGCTGCGCGAACCGAGACGAAATCTGAGGCGCCTGGTTGCGCCCGGGCGAGCTGACCGACTTCGTCTTCGACGACGACGGCAAATGGGTCAGGTCATGATCAGCGGGCGAGCGGCGGAACGCGAGGGATGACGAGCGGGTCGACGCCGGGGGTGTAGAGCGTGTGGGCCCGGCGCCAGCGAGCGAACGTGGCCAGGATGTGCTGCGGGTCGCCGTGGATCTCGGTGAACCCGCCGTTGAGCTCGCGCGTGTCGAAGTACGCAGCATCGACACCGTCGGCGTACAGGCGGCAAGCCGGTTCGTAACCCATGCCGGCCAGGCGCTGGTGCTCGGCCTCGAAGTCGTGCACCAGGTACGCCTGGTGATGGAACCCTTCCTCACCCGCGGCGTACATGTCGCGGTAGATGGACGGCGTCTCGTCGTGCTGCACGATGAACTGGATCATCAGGTCGCCGAGATAGCCGAACGCGTACGACACGTCGGCTTCGTGATCGGTGCCGCGATACGTGAATCGATCGGTCCGGTGGTGCGGTGACACCGAGAACGGACCCGCACCGTGCACGTCGCTCCACCGCTGCATCGAGGCCTGCAGATCGTTGACGAGGTAGGCGACCTGGAACAGCGTGCGATTCTCCATGAGCAGAGTCCAGCACGGTCTTCACCTCGCCGGATCACCGGACGGCCGGCCTGTCACGACGCTGTCACGCCTGTCCGGCATTGGCGAGACGCTCGACGTCGGATCGTTCGGGTGCTGTGGATGAGACGAAGCGGACAACGTCACCCTGCCGCAACCTCGGTGGCAGTACGAGCTCGTGGCGCACGCGCGGCAATCTCATGCACGAAAGCCCGCCCAGCAGATCCGAGCACCGATGCTCCGCCCATAACGTGCAGCGCGAACGACGCCGCCGACGTCGTGGATGCCTGCGCCATATCGCGGCGCTTCCGCGCCGACTTGGTGGTTTCGGGTGGTCGGGCGACGTCTTCCATCTCCGGGTAGTTGACAACTGTTGATAGCCCCGGCAGAGTTGTCCGGTGAGCCGAAACACGATGAGCTTTGCCCTTCCCGAATCATTGCGCGAGTACATCGACGCTCGGGTCCGCGACGGCAGCTATGGCAACACGAGCGAGTACCTGCGTGACCTGATCCGACGCGATCAGCACGAGCAGGCCGCGCAGCGTTTGCGCTATTTGATCGCCGATGGGCTTGCATCCGGTGAGGGACGGGTGGTCAGCGATGACGTGATCACCTCGCTCCGCGAGCGGGCGCTCGGCACCGACGCGTGACGGCCATGCTGCTGCGGCCATCGGCCGAAGCGGATCTCATTGAACGAACCCACTACTACCGGCGTGAGGGCGGCGACAGCCTCGGCGAACGGTTCTTCGACGCCGCCGTTGCAGCGCTCGACGCGATCATCCGGATGCCTGGGGCGGGATCGCCACGCGTCGGCGAACTGTGTGGAATTCCAGGGTTGCGGGTCCGTCCCGTCCCGGGTTTTCCGTGCGGCTGGTTCTACTTCGTCGCCACCGAGCACGTGGACGTCGTCAGACTGCTCGCCGACGCACAAGACCTGCCGACGATCCTCGCGGAGGTTGCGCACGAGTAGCGGACGACGCAGCGACCTCGAGGGTTTGGACCAGCGCGGCCAACCCATCGGTACACCTCGCCCCGGTGCGGGTCACCCGTGTCACTCCCGCGCCAGGTGCCGATCACGGACGGCACAACATGCACACAGATCGACAACCTCCGCGACCACTTCGGGCCGCTCCGAACGGCGCATCTGGCTCAAGTGCGCGACGCGTCGACTGAACGAACGACGATCGGTCGCGCCACGTGGGTTCTGTTCAGGGACCGCTTGAATCACGGTTCACGTTCGCTGACAACGTCTGTCAAATGAGCCGCTGAACCGCATGGCTGGGCACTGAGGAACGTGCGGCTGTCGTCTCCGACACGAATCGGCTCCGTGCCGTTCCACGTCAGCTCGATCAGGCTGCCCTCGCTGCCGCGCTCCGCGCCGGAGATCGTGCCCGAAGCCATCAGGTCGCCCGTACGGACGCTCGCTCCGTTCGACGTCGCGTGCGCGAGCTGCTGCGGCATCGTCCAGTAGAGGCCGCTCGCGTTGCCGCGCGAGATCGTCTCCCCGTTCAGCTCGACCTCGAGCGCGATGTCGAGGCCCCAGTCGCGGCCGCCG
>JANMMQ010000161.1:0-10471 GCA_031373465.1 Ilumatobacteraceae bacterium
GCCGATGACGCTCTCCACGACATAGCGGTCTGTCAGGCCATGATCCGCTGTTTCCAGACCGGCAAACCGATCGACCATCCCAGCCGCATCACGTGAAGGAGAAATTGGAATGACCACCGACCGCCCCGAGGTTCGAGTCGGAATCGTCGGCTACGGCATCATGGGCAAGGCCCACAGCTACGGCTACCGCGTGGCGCCAATGCTGTACGCCCTCCCAGTGCGCCCGGTCGTTGCGGCGATCTCTGGCAGGAACGCGGCGGCCGTCGAGGCAGCTGCACGCGCGTATGAGATCCCCTCGTTCACGACCGACTGGCACACGCTGATCGACGATCCGACGATCGACATCATCGATATCTGCACTCCGCCCGGAACTCATGCGGAGATCGCGATCGCCGCGGCCGCGGCCGGCAAGGCCATCCTCTGCGAGAAACCACTCGCTGCGTCGTATGCCGACGCGGTCTCGGCTGCCGATGCGGTGACCGCCGCCGGAGTGCTCAACGCCGTCGGCTTCAACTATCGACGGCTGCCGGCGCTCGCTCTCATGCAGCGCATGATCAAGGACGGCGCGATCGGCGATGTGCTGCTGTGGCGAGCCAACTGGATGTCGGACGAGTTCGCCGACCCCACCACTCCCTTCGACTGGCGCTTCGACCGGACGATGGGTGGAACAACCATCGCCGATCTCGGCTGCCACCTTTTCGACATGGCGTTGTGGATGGTCGGAGACGTGGAGCGAGTGAGCGCCCAAACGAGCACGTTCACCCGCGAGCGCTCGACTCCAGACGGGCCGCGTGCGGTGACGGTCGATGAAGCGGCCTCCGCAATTTTGCGGTTCGGCTCGGGGGCAGCGGGCACCCTCGAGGTTGGCAGAACGGCAGTTCGCAGACCTTGTGACATGACTGTCGAAGTCAACGGCACTCACGGCACACTGGCGTTCGACTACGCCCGGCTCAACGAGTTGAAGTATGGCTCGGATGGGGAAGATCCTCAGCTGTACGGCATGCGCACCATTCGTGCGGAACAGGCCGGCCATCCGTACGCCGCCCACTGGTGGCCGATCGGTCAGGGAGTGGGGTATGGAGCGAGTTTCGTGAACCAGGTGGCCGGGATGTTGGGCTCGTGGCCCGACGGGCCCTGGACTCCCGACTTCCACCACGGTAGCCGTGTGCAGGCAATATGCGAGGCGACCGAGCGCTCCGCCGAGGCACAGCGATGGGTCGACCTGTCCGAAGTTTGACTGTGGCGTGGCATGGGTACCGAATCATCAATGCCCCGCGCTGGCGCGTGGGCGTACTGAGTCCGAGGGCGCACGGCCCACCAAGGACGAGGATTGTTTCCCGCGATGCGGGTGTCTGATGCCCGACCTCACCCGTCGGGCATCACACGTTCCGCCATCACCCCCCATCCAAGATCAGGGCGACCCGATCGGGGCAGCCGGCACGCAGGATGCGATCCGAACCTTGGCCGACACTGACCTTGATGACCGCCCTGAGATGTTCGTCGAGCTTGCTCGTGCACACGTCGCGGGCGTCAGCCATCATCTGAGCGGCAAGCTGGTCGGTGGTCGTGAGATTCAACTCGTCGAGGAAGTCCTGCACCGCGCGCTCGTTGAAATCGCCGGTGGTCGTCGTGTCGCTTCCGCATCCGCCGGCACCGACGACAAGTACCACAGCGAGAAACAGCGCGCGCATCCGAAACCATACATTCGGGTGAAGCCAGCGATCAGGTGAAGAGTTGAACGATCCTCCATCCGAGGTAGAGGGCCAGCAGAACCATCAAGAGCTTGAAGTGCCATGGCGCCTTCGCATCGTCATCGCTGTCCTCACCGGCGGCCAGTTTGCGAAGGTCGAGGTTCTTCGCGGTGATCGGTTGCCGTACCGGGTCACCCACCGGACGACCACAGGTCGGGCAGGTGCCGTCCTTGTTCATCGCCGCCGGCGTCCAATACTTGGCGCAGTCTTCGCACCAGGGCACTAGTCCGTCCGCTTCCTGACGCGCAGCTTCAACGGGGTGCTGCCGAACTCGAAGGCCTCGCGGATGCTGCGCTCGAGGTAACGCATGTACGTCTGTGGAAGCTCCCTGTTGACGAACAGCGTGAACGTCGGCGGGTCCGTTGCACCCTGAAGCGCGTACAACACACGCACGCCGTGCCCGGCGGGCTGGCGCTGTTGAGCATCGGAGATCACCCGGTTCACGTCGCGCGTCGGAACGCGTCGGTGGTACTGCTGGATTGCTTCTTGCAGGACAGGCCGCAGCTTGTTGACGCCCTTGCCTGTGAGCGCCGAGATCTTCAGGACCGGAGCATCGCCGACGAAGTACAGCTTCCGCTTCAATTCAGCTTGGACCTGCAGTCGTTGCTCCGGATCATCGATCAGCTCCCACTTGTTGAGCATCACCACGATCGGGCAGCCGGCCGCGTCGACCCGTTCGGCAAGTCGCTGGTCCTGGCTGGTGATGCCGTCCGTCGCATCGATCACGAGGAGCGCGATGTCGGAGCCGTCGATAGCGCGCAGGGCGCGCACCACCGAGTAGTACTCGGCAGAATCATCGATCCTGCTGCGGCGGCGCATACCGGCGGTGTCGACGAACACGATGGGCCCGTCCGGCGTGTCGACCAACGTGTCGATGGCGTCGCGAGTGGTTCCCGCCATGTCGTGCACGACAGACCGGTCCTCGCCGACGAGACGATTGAAGAGGGTGCTCTTGCCGACATTGGGGCGTCCGACGATTGCGACGCGTGGCGGCGGCTGATCGCCCGCCTTCCACAACTCGGTGGCGTCTTCCAGATCGACGCCGGGTGCCTCTTCATCCTCATCGTCGTTGATCGGTAGCAGTGAGATGACCTCGTCGAGAAGATCGCCGGCGCGCCGCCCGTGCAGTGCGCTGACAGGAAATGGATCGCCTGCCCCGAGGGCCAGGAACTCCCAGCGTTCGTTCTCGCGTCGTTCGTTGTCGGCCTTGTTGGTGACGAGCAGCACGGGAGCTTTGATCCTGCGCAGCCACTGCGCCAACGCTTCGTCATCCTCTGTCACGCCTGTCGTCGCATCGACCAGAAACAGCACGACATCGGCAGTCTTCACAGCGGCCTCGACCTGGCGGCTGACCTTGGCATCGAGAACGTTGCCTCCCGGCAGCCACCCGCCGGTGTCGACGAGCAGGAACTGAACACCCAGCCAGTCTGCTTCCGTCTCGTTGCGGTCGCGGGTGACGCCCGGACGGTCTTCCACGATGGCCACCTGTTCGCCGACGATCCGGTTGAACAGGGTGCTCTTGCCGACGTTGGGCCGCCCGACGATGACAACGGTTGGCAACGTCATGATGCGGGCTCCAGAGCTCTGCGAAGTGAGATGCCATCGGTGGCGATGACTTCGACCGGTCGTGGCAGGTCCTCGATGTTGGTGCCGTCGAGAAATCGGCCTTCGGAAAGGCACACGTCGGGCAGCAGGTATCGATGGCCGGCGGGCTCGGCAGCGAGGACGCGATGCAGGTCGTTGCCGACCATCAAGCCGGTGACTGCGGTGTTGCCGCCGAAGAACTCGTTGGCCACCGGAATGATCCGAACGTCGGGCCGACCCAATCCCTCTACCAGTGGAGCGATCACCCGTGCGCCGAATTCGCCAGTGAGAATTCCGATTGGCGCGTTGCGCCGCGGCGTCAACCGAAGTGACGCAGCCTCGGTTCCGCATGCTCGGGCGCGCAGGCCCGTGTAGGCGGCGGGATTCGGTGGCGCGTCGACCGAGGCGAAGAAGCCGGCCTGTGGGCCGGTGGGCGACGACGCGCGACCGTTGAACTCCATCTCGAACGTACGGGCCATGCCGATCCCGTCTTCATGCATCGAGAACTCCTCGTAGGTGTCCTCCCCCGGAAAGGGTCGTACGGCCATCAAGTAGTACTCGTCGGCAGCGAACACCATGCGATGCCCCACGGTGTGCAGGAAGACGTCTTGCCAGTCCTCGATCGCGTCGACCATGGTTTCGGCTTCGCTGCGCGTGTGTAGCCGCATCGCCGATTCTTTGTTGAACTTGCTGAGGCCGAGCGGCACGACCGCAACCGACTCGAGATCGGAGTACTGGTCGAGCACGCCCGCCATCGTCCGATCGAAGATCTCCCCGTCGTTGACACCGGGGCACAGCACGATCTGACCACGCACGACGATGTCGTGATCGAGCAACGCGCGCAGCCAGCGCAGGCTCATCCCCCCACGCGGGTTCTTCAACATTCGCGAACGCACGTCGGGATCCGTGGCGTGAATGCTGACGTTCAACGGTGACAGCCGCTCAGTCACCACACGTTCGAGGTCGGCTTCGGTGAACCGTGTCAGCGTCGTGAAGTTGCCGTACATGAAGCTGAGCCGGTAGTCGTCGTCCTTGAGGTAGAGACTGCGGCGCATGCCGGCAGGCAACTGGTAGATGAAGCAGAACTCGCAGTGGTTGTCGCAGGTGCGGACCCTGTCGAAGACTGCGCTCGACACCTCGGCACCGAGCGGTTCGCCTGGACGCTTGATGATCTCGAGCGAGGACTGCAATCCGCCACGGTTCAACTCGATCTCGACGAGTGGTTCGTCCGCCGCGAAACGCCATTCGATGATGTCGCGGGGCACGATCCCATTGATCGCGACGACCTCATCGCCCGCGCACAAGCCGGCCCGCTCAGCGGCGGACCCGGGCGCGACGCTGACTACCACCGGTGCGGACATGGGCTTCCAGGCTATCGGCGGCTCGGCCCGGGTAGCCTGCGATCGTGGACGTCGATCGTGTTCTGTTGGCTGAGCCACGGGGCTTTTGCGCCGGCGTCGAAATGGCGATCAAGGCATTGGCGTGGATGGTTCGCACGTTCGAACCGCCGGTGTACTGCTATCACGAGATCGTTCACAACAAGATCGTGGTCGACCGCTTCGAGGAGCAGGGCGTGGTGTTCGTCGACGACATCGCCGATGTGCCGCCGGGCCGCCCGATCATGCTCTCCGCCCACGGATCCGCGCCCGAGGTCGTTGCTGCGGCACGGGCTCGTGGCAGTTACGTGGTCGATTCGGTTTGCCCGCTTGTTACCAAGGTCCACCACGAGGTCAAGGTCAGGGCCAACAAGGGCTTTCGCATCGTGTACGTCGGTCACGAGGGGCATGAAGAGGCGGTCGGCACCATGGCGGTCGCACCGTCGTCGATCAGTCGCGTCGAGAGCGTCGCCGAGGTCGAGGCCCTCCCGCAGTTCGAACAACCGGTGGCGCTCCTCGCCCAGACCACGCTCTCCCACCGCGATTGGGCCGACGTCGCCGACGCGGTCAGGAACAAGTATCCCGGTGCATGGACGCCGGGCCGCAGCGACCTGTGCTTTGCGACGACGAACCGACAGTCCGCGCTGATGGCGATGGCCGCGCAGTGTGACGCGATCGTGGTCATTGGCTCCTCGAACTCCTCCAACACCCGTGCCCTCGAAAAGCTGGCGGTCGAGGCGGGATGCCGACACGTCTTCCGAGTCAACCACGCGGGCGAGCTTCCGGATGACCTGCATGGGACGATCGGTGTCACCGCAGGAGCTTCAGCGCCCGAGGAGCTCGTCGACGAGATCCTTCGGTACCTCGCGCCGCGTAATGGGGTCGAGCCAGTCAAGGTCACCGAGGAAGATGAGTACTTCCCGCCGCCGAGAAACATCCGCGAACTGCAAGCCGCTATCGGCACGGCGGCGGCGGCACTGCTCGGCGGATCCGTCGCGCATTCGGCGACGATGAATGATCACGACTTCGCGGCCAGCGACGTGCTGGCCGCACTGCGCGTCGGCTAGTTGCGCGGGACCTGGCTCCACGGCACTTCGCGGTCGACACGCACGTCGCCCGGCAGACCCAGCACCCGCTCACCGAGGATGTTCTTCATCACTTCGGTGGTGCCGCCTTCGATCGAGTTGGCCCGGCTGCGCAAGAAGGCCTTCTGCATGTTCTCGAAGGCCATCGCCGTCTCGGGACGAACCATCTCGTAGCTGCCGTACAGCATTCCCTCGGCGCCCATGAGGTCGATCGACTTTGCGTAGATGTCTTTGTTGAGCTCGGCGAACGCCATTTTGGCAATCGAGCCCTCAGGACCCGGGTCGCCCATCTTGCGATTCTGATTGGCGCGGATGTTGGTCAGCCGCAGCACTTCGGCGCGTGACCACAGCTTCATCACTTCGTCGCGGGAGGCGGCGTCCTTCCGGTCGGCTGGCAGACCGGCCCATGTCGACAGCAACGCCTGGATCGTGCCAGATCCCTTCTGCGGAATCGTGCCTCCGATCGACACCCGCTCGTTCATCAACGTCGTCAGCGAGACACGCCAGCCGTCACCGGGCTTGCCGAGCATCTCGGAGGCGGGGATTCGGGTGTCGGTGAAGTACACCTCGTTGAACTCGGCCTCGCCCGTCATCTGCCGTAGCGGACGTACCTCGACGCCGGGTGCGTGCATGTCGACGACGAAGGCAGTCAGCCCGGCATGCTTCACAGCCTCAGCGTCGGTGCGCACGACCAGCAGCCCGAACCGCGACAGATGGGCCAGTGTGGTCCACACCTTCTGACCATTGACGATCCATTCGTCGCCGTCGTGCACCCCCTTCGACGCCAACCCGGCGAAGTCCGAGCCGGCGCCGGGCTCGCTGAACAGCTGGCACCAGATCTCCTCGCCCGTGAACAGCGGTCGAAGGTATCGCTTCTTCTGCTCCTCGGTGCCCCATGCCACGACCGTCGGCCCGCACATCCCGTAACCGATCGGGTTCCGGTAGTAGGCGCTGGGTGCCCCCGCCGGAAAGAGTCGCTCGTTGACGACCTTCTGCAACTTCGGATTGAGGCCAAGCCCACCATTGCCGACCGGGAAATGAACCCACGCCAACCCTGCGTCGAACTGAGCGCCGAGGAACGTCGCCGCATCGTTGACCTTCGGGTCGCACTGCTCCAGCAACTGCGTGGTGAGGTCCTCGACGAGTCGCTCTGCGACGAGTTGGTCGGAGCTTTGGGGCTGGGTCTCGGTCAGCGTCATGGCGACCAACGATACTGGCGCGATACAACTATTGAGGAAGCGGTCGTGAGCTACTCGTCGTCGTCCGCATCGTGCGGGGTACGAGATTGATCGTGGCGTCAATCATCAGTTGAAGTGTCGCATCCACCGTCGGTGCTCGGCGCGTTCCGATGCGAACTCGACGAATGCCGCGCGCAGCGGAGCCAACCTGGCCAGGAGCACACGCTGATCTCGCGCGACGAGGCTGTGCTTGAGGTTGTTGAGGATCCGCATGACGATCTCGTGGGCGCTGGTCGGTGACAGCATCGTCGGGCGGAACGTGACGTCCTCACCCATTCGTTGCTTCCATGAAGCGATCATTCGTGGCTCGTCGTAGCGCAGCCCGTGCCCGAACGGATCGGCAAACGTTCCCGATTCCTTGTCGCGGATCACGAAGTGGCCGGGTAGCCCGATGCCGCGGATGGGAACGTCGAGTCTCTTGCCCACCTCCATTGCCACGACACTGAGCGTGATCGGCATGCCGACGCGCCTGGCCAGCACTTCATGGAGCAGCGAGTTTCTTGGATCGTGATAGTCGTCGCCGTCTCCGGTGAACATCCCCGACGCGAACAACGTCTCGACGATCCCATCGAACGACGGTGGGCACAATTCGGCGACCTTGTCGAGCCCGACGATGATCGACGCCACGTCGGCCGAATGATCGACGGCCGTCGCCACGAGCGCGCACACCAGATCGAGGTGTCGATCGGCTGAGGTGCCGTTGATGATTTCGGCGAACCTCACGGCCGGGTCCATCCGTGCACCGTAGCCGTGATGCTTTCCCGGTCGCGGCCCCAACCCCGACCTCCTCCCAAGCGGCGGGGACCCCTTGCCCCGCCACCGGCCGTGTCGGTTATGTTCACGACGTGTTCCCCGGCGCATTCATCGAGTCGCAGCCAGACAAGCCTGCGCTGATCATGGCGGGCTCAGGATTCACCCAGACGTTCGCCGAGCTCGACGCCGCGGCGAATCGGTTGAGCAGGCTTCTGCGTTCCGCCGGCGTGCAGCCCGGCGACCACGTTGCCATCTGCATGGAGAACCACGACCGCTACTTCGAAGTCGTGTGGGGGTGCCACTACGCCGGAACCGTGTACACCGCCTGCTCCAGCCGGCTG
Organism: Ilumatobacteraceae bacterium; assembly: GCA_031373465.1. Lineage (GTDB taxonomy): Bacteria > Actinomycetota > Acidimicrobiia > Acidimicrobiales > Ilumatobacteraceae > JAENVT01. Next base: position 8,129 of record JANMMQ010000161.1, read on the forward strand.
ACGAGCAGTGAGCTCAGTTACATCATCAACGATTGCGCGGCCAAGGTCTTCATCACGTCGAGGTACAAAGCGGACCAGGCAACCGAGATGGTCGATGACATGCCCGGCGTGACGCTGCGGTTGATGCTCGATGGACCGATCGACGGCTACGAGTCGTACGAATCGGCGGTCGATGTGCAGTCACCGGAGCCACTCGACGAGGCGCGGGTGGCAGGCGTGGACATGCTCTACTCCAGCGGCACGACAGGTCGACCTAAGGGCGTCACGCGACCGTTCACGTCGGTCCCCCTGGAGACCACGCCTGGCGGCGTGGCGCCCGTCCTGCAGATGCTGTTCGGAGCGACGAACGACAGCATCTACCTCTCCCCCCGCGCCGTTCTACCATGCCGCACCATTGCGTTTTTCGATGGCTGCACAGGTGCTCGGTGCAACGGTTGTGCTGATGGAGCACTTCGATGCCGAGCAGTACCTCGAACTGATCGAGCGGTACCGGGCCACCGTCACCCAAGCGGTGCCGACGATGTTCGTGCGGCTGTTGAAGCTGCCGCCCGACGTCAGAGATGCGTACGACCTGTCGTCGATGCGCTGCATCATCCACGCCGCCGCGCCATGCCCGATCCCGGTCAAGAGAATGATGATCGACTGGTTCGGGCCGGTGCTGCACGAGTACTACGCCGGTATGGAAGGCAACGGTTTCGTCTACTGCAACAGCGAGATGTGGCTGGCTCACGAAGGATCCGTGGGCACCCCGATCAACTGCGAGGTGCACATCTGCGACGACAACGGCGACGAGCTGCCCCACTTCGAGGCGGGGACTGTGTACTTCGAAGGGGGTGCGACGTTCGAGTATCACAATGACGCTGAGAAGACTTCGTCGTCACGGCATCCGATGGGCTGGAGCACCCTCGGGGATGTCGGCTACCTCGATGACGACAACTACCTGTACCTCACCGACCGCAAGCACAACATGATCATCACTGGTGGCGTCAACGTCTACCCGCAGGAGACGGAGAACGTTCTCGTGACCCATCCGAAGGTGATCGACGTCGCCGTCTTCGGAGTGCCCAATGACGATTTCGGTGAAGAGGTCAAGGCAGTGGTCCAACCGGTCAAGATGCCCGATTCAGGCGACGAGGCTGACGCATTGGCACATGAGTTGATGGCCTACTGCAGGTCGCAGCTCGCCGATCTCAAATGCCCCCGGTCGATCGACTTTCGCGGGGAGCTGCCGAGGCATCCCACCGGGAAGCTTTACAAGCGACTTCTCAAGGAGGAGTACTGGGCCGCGGCTCGACGGTCCATCTGAGGTGGGCGGTCAGTCGGGTTCTGGCAGTGTGAGCCCGTGCAGTTCGTCGAGGATGTCTGCCAGGCGCAGGCTCTCGGTCCTGCCGAAGATCGCCTCTTCATCACCAGTGACAACGCGTTCGAAATGCGAAACCATTGCGGCATACGCGTTGGCGCCATCGCACGGGATGGTCTCGACCGAGCCGTCGCGGCGGTGGACGTTGATCACGCTCGGCTCTCTCGGCCCGGGCACGTGTTCGCCGGGTACCTCGACGAACCCTTGACTGGCCAACAAGGCCAACTCCCTGCGCGGCGGTGCATCGAACGACACGTCGAAGGACGAACTGAAGCCTTCTCCCCAGTCGATCCAGCCGGTCATCGCGACGTCGACGTTCAGTTCGTTGCGCGCAGCATTGGCCGCTAGTCCCACGGGGTCCCGACCGGCCATTAACAAGAACGGAGCGATGCAGTAGATGCCGATATCGAACAAAGCCCCCGCTCCACGAGTGTCGATGCGGTGGTCGCCTGCGCTCATGTCCATGGGGTAGGTGAACGATGATCGACCGAACTGCAAGGCGCCCAGCGACTGGCCTGCAGCGAGGTCCAAGATGGCCCGGGCGCTCGGATGGTGCGGCCACATGTAGGCCTCGAGCAGCGTCAAGCCCGCCGACTCGGCATGCTCGAAGAGCTCGGCGCTCTCTACCGACGACAACGTCAAGGGCTTTTCGCAGAGGACGTGCTTGCCGGCGTCGAGTGCCGCGTGGGTCCACTCGGCGTGGATGTGGTTCGGCAACGGGTTGTACACCGCGTCGATGTCGTCGCGGGCCAGCATGTCGGCGTACGGCCCGAAGTCGTCGCCGTTGCGACTCGGCGCGGCAACGACGGGGTGGCCGACTTCGGCGAATGCCGGCCGTAGCGCACTTTTGAAGATTCGGCTCGATCCGCCGAACACACCCCACCGCATCATCCGCCGAGCACAACCATCTTTATCTCGGTCATCTCCTTGACCGAATAGGCGGGTCCTTCCCGCGTGTTGCCGCTGTCGCGAAGCCCGCCGTA
>JANMMQ010000174.1:0-8452 GCA_031373465.1 Ilumatobacteraceae bacterium
CGCGCGTGGCTGCGCTTGGAGATGCCACGACGTCGCGGCAGCAACCCCAGCAGCAGGGGCAGAGCCGCGGGAATGATCACCGTCGCAAGAACCCATGCCGTCCATATGCCCGCCGACACCGATGCCAGCGTCCACGCCGCGACGAACGTGGCGAGGGTGAAGGGCGGCGACACGGTGCGGCGAAGGTTGTCGACCATCTTCCAGCGCGAGATGCCGGGGATAGGCTGACGTCTCCGCTTGCCGAGCGCATCTCGCTCCTGGTCGAGGATCCACGGCAGCAGTTGCCAATCGCCGCGCGCCCAGCGGTGCTGGCGTGTGGCCGACACGAGGTAGTTCGACGGGAACTCGTCGAACAGTTCGATGTCGGTGACCAACCCGGCGCGGGCGAAGATGCCCTCGAACAGGTCGTGACTCAGCAGCGCGTTCTCGGGTACTCGGTTGTCGAGCGCGGCCGTGAATGCGTCGATCTCGTAGATGCCCTTGCCGGTGAAGCTGCCCTCTTGGAACAGGTCTTGATACACGTCCGAGATCGCTGCCGCGTACGGGTCGATGCCCGCACTACCGCCGAACACGCGTTGAAAGACCGAACCACCGCGGTCCATCGGCAGCGTCGGCGTGACACGCGGCTGGAGCACGCCGTATCCGTGCGTCACTCGGCCGACCGTCGGGTCGTAGTACGGCTGGTTCAACGGGTGGGCCATCGTTCCGACAAGTTGCCGCACCGCCCCGCGCGGCAGCCGCGTATCGGCGTCGAGTGTGACGACGTAACGAATATCGGGCGGCGCAGTCGACGACGGCCGCCCCGTGAAGAACCCAGTGTTCGTCGCGCCGCGCAGCAGCGCGTTCAACTCGTGGAGCTTGCCGCGCTTGCGCTCCCATCCCATCCAGCGGTTCTCGGATTCGTTCCACGTCCGCTTGCGGTGAAAAAGCAGGAACCGTGCGCCGCCACCGGGCGCCTCGCCGTGCTGTTCGTTGAGCCGGTCGATCCCGGCCGTCGCCGCGGCCAGCAACTCCTCATCGCCGGGCATCTCCTCGGCTGACGCGTCGAGCCAATCCGAGACCAGCGCGAATCGAAGATCGCCCTCGCGATTGCCGAGGTAGTGCACCTCGAGGCCACCGACCAGAGCCTCGACATCTTCTTCGCTGGTCAGCAACATCGGCACGGCGACCAACGTTCGCAGGTCGGTCGGCACGCCGTCTTCGAGAGCAAACCGAGCAAGGCGCGCCGGGCCGAGGATCCTGGTGACCATGCGATTGACAAGCGCTACTGCGAAGTCCGAAGCGGGGAGGACCGCGAGGATCGACACGATCGCGATGTCGAGCCCGGTGGCACCCTGACGCCGCGAGATCCAGAACGGCACCGCCACAGCCAGCGCGGCCAGGACCGTGACGGTCATGATGTAGCCGGTGGACGGATAACGCACGTACGCGCGCCGCAGCCGAGTCGACAGTGGCGGCCGGGCGCGCACCTCGCGCTCCAGCGCGACACGCCCGTCGGAGACGAGGTAGAAGCCGGGATCGCGACGCCGCAACGAGAGCCGGTTGCCGGCAGCGTCCTCGGTAACCGCGGCCTCCGCCATCTCCGCCGCCTTGTGGGCGATCTCGACCTCGGTGATGCCCGAGCCGCGGGACAGTTCTTCGACGGCCTTGCGGTAGCTGTCCCTCGTCGCGAAGTCCATCTCGCCGAAGGCGCTTCGGTTTTCCAGAACCTCGTCGACCTTGCACACGCTCTCGACGAACTCGGCCCAATCGAACCATGAGATCAGCCGCATGCTCGTGATCACGTTTCGCACGGTCACGTTCATCGTCGCCTGGCGCTGATGTTCCAGGCGGACCAGCTCTTCCGCGCTCGTGTCCTGCGCGGCGAGCTGCTGCTCCAGCCAGTTCACAGCCGGATTGACCGCGGGGTCCTGATCGCGGAGGCGTTGGAAGAGCTGGACCTGTGCAGCTGTCGGAAGCGTCGTGCGCGACAGGCGACGCAACGCGACGACGGCGTCTTCCGGAGCTTCGCCAAGGCCGAGCAGCGTGTCGGCGATCTCGTCGGCCGTATGACGCTCCACGCGGCTGCGGACGATCTCTTCGGCGAGGCGTCGCAGGTTCTCGACGAGCAGGATGCGCAGGCTGATGGCGATGGCCCACAACTCACCGATCGTCAGTGTGTCGACCTCCTGGTAGGCGCGCACCATGCGCCGCAGGCTGTCGGGGTCGAATCGGCTGTCTGTGTGGGCGATGTAGGCCCACGCCAGGCCCAGGACCCGCGGATAGCCGGCGAGATGGCCCTCGGTCAGCTTCGGCAGCTCGCGGTAGTAATCCGGGGGCAGGTCGTCGCGGATCTCGCGGAGTTGCTCATCGACGATCGGGAAGTTGTCGACGAGCCATTCAGCCGCCGGCGTGATCGACCGTTCGTCCCTGATCGCCTGCGCCAGCACCCGGTACGACTCGACCAGCACCCGCCCGTTCTCGGCGACTCGGCGCTGTACCGCACGCCCACGGATCGGCTCGGTCGTGACCTTTTGCGCGGCGGCCAGGGTGTGCGCGTGCTGCTCGAGCCGCTCGACGCTGAACAACTCGGCGTGAATCGGCTCCTCGCGCTCCAACTGCGAGCGCAGCCGACGGCCCTTACCACGGAGTGGATCTGGGGTGCCCGGGTTAGATCTCATTTTCGCGGGGGAGCCTACTCGCCGAGGCTGACCCGCCAGATTCCGTGGGGTTGCCCTGAGCAGCGGTGAAAACCGCCGGGGCAGCCCACCGGCGAGGATCAGCCGGGCGACGTCCGGGTCAACGGGAGGTCGTAGACCGCGGTGCCTTTGGAGCTGGTGATGTGGACGTTGAACGTCTCACCGACCGGCGCATCCGGGAACTCGATTCGAGCGGACCAGTGGCCTTCGGCGTTCGACTCGACCTGCTTGGAGCCGTAGGGCGAGGTCAGTGAGATCACCGCACCAGCCGCCGAGTTGCCGAAGTACTCGTTGAAGGGAGGCGTGGCGCCGGTCGTGGCCCAGGCGGCATTGGCAGTGAAGTCGATTGACGGGGGAACCGGTGTGCCGGGTCGTTGGAGGGTGAACTCACGGACCCGGGTGCTGGTGTTCGACGTGATGCGCACGCCGATCGTCGTTCCCGGCGGCACGTCGCCCATGGTGAGCGTCGTCTGCCAGATGCCGTCCGCATTGGCGACGGTCTCGGCCACTCCCCAGTCGCATCCGACTCGGATTGCCGAGCCCGGCTGAGCGTTGCCGTAGAACATCTGTGTCATGGGTGTGTTGGCCTGGCCGTTCGTGCCGAGGAAGGCGGTGAACTCGATGGCGACCGCGGTCGGAGGTGCGGGTGCGGGGCGCAGCAGTGAGAACTCGCGAACGCGGTCGCTGGTACTCGAAGTGATCCGCACACCCACGTTGGTGCCGGGGGGTACCTCCAGCATCGTCAGCTTGGTCTCCCACTTGCCATTCGCGTTCGCTGTCGTATCGGCGACCCCGTACGGCGACTCGACATGAATCGCCGACCCCGGCTGGGCATTGCCGTAGAAGCCCTGCGTCATCGGGTTCTTGGCGCGGCCGTCGGTGCCGAGCCGTGCAGTGAACTCGATCGCGACCGGCGCGACCGGCGCCACGGTCGGTTCGGTCGGCGGCACGGTGGGCTCGGTCGGCGGCACGGTCGCCACCGACGGCTCGGTCGGTGGAACGGGCGCGAGCACGGGCTTGTGCGGCGACTCGGAGGGCAGCGTCGTTCCCGTCGTTGGGGCGATCGTGACGACCGGCGCGAGCGTGGTGGTTGTGGGCTCGTGCCTGGGCTCGGTCACCGGTGAGGCAGCCGGAACCACCTTCTTGGGCGGATCGTTGGTGATCTTCTCCATGGCGAACGCCGAACCGCCGACGAAGAAGATCCCTGCGGCGGCCACAGCGATGTAGCGGGGCCGGAAGAGCTTGACGTTGTTGGGCACCACCGACACCGTCGGGGTGAAGATCCCATCGGGATCCGGATGCGGGTGCACCGACGAGGCGACCTCGTCGAGCATCACGGTGAGGCGGTCTTCGAAGGTGTTCATCGGAAGTCTCCCAATTTGCGTTGCAGGGTCTGGATGCCCCGCTTGTTGTGCGTACGAACAGAACCGATCGACACGTCGAGCGTGGTGGCGATCTCGCTTTCCGACATGCGCAACCAGTGCCGCATCACGACACAGGCGCGCTGGCGGCTGGGCAGCGACGCGACAGCGGCGAGGACGGCGCTGCGACCGACCCGACCGATCGCGTCGTCCTCGGCCGAGGCGACGAGCACGAGTCGAGGCGACTCGTTGCGCTCGGCGACGAGGCGATGGCGATGGCGGCCGCGGCTGAGGTTGACGATCGTGGCGCGGAGGTAGGCGACCGCGCGATCGGGATCCTCGAGCCGGTCCCACGCGTCGTAGACACGCGCGAACGCCTCTTGGGCCGCGTCCTCCGCGGCGTGGGCATCGCCCAGGATGAATGTGGCAAAGCGGACGAGTTCGGCATGACGCTCCTCGTAGAGCGCCCGTACCTCGGATTCCCGACTGCTCGGGATCCCAGGCAGCGCTCGCAGAACCGCGCCGGCCCGTCCACCGGGGGGATCGATCAGTGCTTCCATGGTCACGCTCCTATACACGCGCAGCTGCGTCGTTTCTAGGACACAAATCGGTACTTTCTGCGCACACTTGACCACAGAAGGTGTTTTGGGCCTGGTCACGGTTGGACTGCGGCGTGATTGGGTACCCGCTGCTGGATGGCTCTGTCGCTGAAAGTGCACCACCTTCCCCGCTACAAGAGCATCGCCACCCTGCTCGTCAAGCAATGGCGCGCGGATGGGCTGAAAGGCTTCGACCCGACCGATCCGACCGGCGACGACGGTGAGATGGCGGATGACGCGAGGCAACTGGCCGACGATCTGGAGTCCATGGGTCCGACATTCGTCAAGCTCGGCCAGCTCCTGTCGACACGCGCCGACCTGTTACCACCGGCCTATCTCGAGGCGCTGAGCCGGCTACAGGACGATGTCGAACCGGTTCCCTTCGAAGCGATTGAACGGACAGTCACCGAGGAGATCAGGGCGCGGATGTCGAAGGCGTTCCAATCGTTCGAGTCCACGCCGGCGGCCAGCGCGTCGCTGGGGCAAGTTCATTACGCGGTCCTGCGAAACGGTCGCCCCGTGGCCGTCAAGGTTCAGCGACCGGGCGTGCGCAAACAGGTGATCGAGGACATGGAGGTCATCGAGGAACTGGCCGACTTCGTCGATCGCCATACAGAAGTGGGCCGCCGGTACGCTTTCACCGGGATGGTCGAGGAGTTCCGCCGCTCGATCATGGCCGAGCTCGACTACCAACTGGAGGCCACCAACCTCCGCGTTTTGGGCGCGAACCTGGCCGGCTACGACCTCATCGTCGTTCCCCAGCCCATCGGCGATTACTCGACGTCGCGGGTCCTGACGATGGACTTGATCGACGGCCGCAACGTCGGCTCGCTCGGTCCGCTTGCCCTCCAGGAGGTCGACGGGCGCGAGCTGGTCGCACAACTTTTCGACTGCTATCTCGACCAGATCCTCGTCGATGGGTTCTTCCACGCTGACCCGCACCCGGGCAACCTGCTCCTCACCTCGGACGGCCGGCTCGCCCTTGTCGATCTCGGGATGGTCGGCAGGGTCAGCCCACAGTTGCAGGACGTCTTGATCAAGTTGCTCGTCGCGGTGAGCGATGGGAACGGTGTCGAGGCGGCCAACGTGATGGCCGGCCTCGGCAAAGAGCGTGAGACGGGGGACCCGGACCGGTTCGAGCACGAGGTCGCCCTCGTCGTCCAGAGCAACCAGGCGACCGGTGTCAGCCAGCTGGAGTGTGGTCGGGTAGTCGGCGAACTGGCCCGCATCGCCGGCGAGTGCGGTCTTCGCCCACCGGTGGAACTGACGATGTTGAGCAAGACCCTCCTGAACCTCGACCAGGTCGCCGCCTTGCTCGACCCCGACTTCGACCCCAACGAGGCCATTCGCGAGCACGTCGGGGAGATCGTGCGCAAGAAGATGCTCGCCAGCGCCTCTCCGGCAAACCTGCTCGCCGCGGCCATGGATGCCAAGGAGTTCGTCGAGCGGCTACCGGGCCGCGTCAACAAGGTGATGGACGCACTGGCCGAGGGTCAGCTCACGCTCAACGTCCAGGGCATCGACGAGAAGGAGTTGATGCGCGGGATCCAGAAGCTCGCGAACCGCGTCACAACCGGGCTGATCATCGCCGCGCTGATCATCGGTGCGGCCATGCTGATGAGGATCGACACGAAATCCAAACTGCTCGGCTACCCCAGCGTCGCGATCGTCTGCTTCTTCATCGCCGCGCTGGCCGGTGTGTGGTTGATGCTCAGCATCGTGCTGCACGACCTGCCGCAACGCCGACGCCATCGCAGGCGCTGACCTCTACAGGACCCGCCAGAGCTGCGAATCGGCGATGATCTCGGTGATGCCAGCAGCCTGCATGGACCGGGACAGGAAGTAGCCCTGTGCGCGGCGGCAGCCGAGGCGGCTGAGCATGTCGAGCTGCATACGTGTCTCGACCCCCTCGGCCGTGACGTCGAGGGAGAGGGCTGCGGCCATCGCCACGATCGCGGCGACGAGCGCGGAGTCATGCGGGTCGGTGCCGAGCCCGACAACGAAGGAGCGGTCAACTTTGACTGCGTCGACAGGAAACCGCTTGAGATAGCTCAGCGAGGAGTAGCCGGTCCCGAAGTCGTCGATGGCCAGTCGAACTCCCAGCTCTTTGAGGCTGGACAAGGTCGTGCCGAAGTAATCGATGTCCTCCATGAAGACGCTTTCCGTCAGCTCGAGGCACAGGGCCTCAGGTGGCGCGCCGGTTCGCCCCAAGACATCTTCGACGAGTCGGGAGACATCGGGAGCAAGGATCTGACGCACCGAGAGGTTGACGGCGATCGTCATCGCCGGCTTGACGGTCTGCCATTCGCACAACTGGCGGCAGGCCTGCTCCAGCACCCAGGCACCGATCCGCACGATGAGCCCGCTCTTCTCGGCGAGCGGGATGAACTCGTCCGGACTGATGAGACCGCGCTCGGGGTGCTTCCATCGCAGCAATGCCTCGGCACTGACCATCTCGCCGGTCGTGAGATCGACGATGGGCTGGAAGTGGACGGTGAACTCTTCGCGTTCGAGCGCACGATGCAACGCCGATTCCGTTGCCATGCGGCGTTCGGCCTTCGAGCGAAGTGCATCGTCGAACATCTCGACTCGGCCCCTGCCACGCTCTTTGGCGCGGTACATCGCCGCATCCGAGTCGCGCAGCATGCTCTCCGGAGTTGCATCGGCGTCGGCAATGGCGATGCCGAGGCTTGCGCTCACGTTCATCTCACGCTTGCCGACGAGGCACGGCTGGCTCACGGCTTCGAGGACACGCTCAGCGATCTGTTCTGTCTCGGCGAGCGACACGTCGTCAGCGACAATGACGAACTCGTCGCCACCGAAGCGCGCCACCGTGTCGCCCGGACGAATTGCCGCAGCAATCCGGTTGCCCGTTTGGCGCAGCAACTCGTCGCCGGTGCTGTGACCGAGCGAGTCGTTGACGACTTTGAAGTCGTCGATGTCGAGGAACATCACGCCGACCTGTGTACCTCGCCGGCGGGCGCCGGCCAGGCTGTGCACGAGGCGGTCGGTCAGCAGGGCCCGGTTCGGCAGACCGGTCAACGCATCGTGCAGGACCTGGTGAGCCAGTTCGCCTTCCATCTGCTTGCGTTCGGTGATGTCTTGGAACTGCGAGTAGAAGTACTGCGGCGCGTTCGATTCGTCGCGCACCAAGGTGACGTGGACGGAGGCCCACACCACCGAGCCGTCAGGACGGATGTAGCGACGCTCGTCTTCATACGTGTCGTGGCCGGCACGGACCCGAGCCTGAGCCATCACGCCGAGGGGCAACTCGTCGGGATGGTCGAACTTCGTCCAGCGGGTGCCGATCAACGCGACCTCCTCGCGCCCGAGCAGCGTGCAGACAGCGGGGTTCACGCGGCTCGGAAGCCCGTTGAGATCGGAGATCACTGACCCGATCGCGGATTGTACGAAGCCGATCTCGAAGCGGGTCTCCGCGGCTTTGCGCACTCGATCCGCCTCGGCCCGATCGGTGTCATCCATCATGGTGCCGGCAATCCTGATCACTTTGCCGTTCACGTCGACCTCGGGCAGGCCGCGGCAGCGCATGTGGCGAACGCCCGTATCCGGTCGCACGACGCGGACCTCGAGATCGAACGGCACACCGTGTTTGAGCGCTTGGCGCCACGCGCGATCGACGTCGCGCATGTCATCGGGATGGACCATCGAGTAGAACAGTTCGACGCACGGTCGCAGCTGCGAGTCGAGGCCAAGGATCCGGTAGTACTCATCCGACCATGTCGACACATTGTCGACGACATCGAACTCGAAGCTCCCGAGGTGCGCGATTCGCTGCGCGTCTGCCAGTCGTTGC
>JANMMQ010000175.1:0-19243 GCA_031373465.1 Ilumatobacteraceae bacterium
GTTTCCCCCGAAAGGCCATCATGCCGTCAACCACGACTGAGCAGATCATCGAGGCCCTGCGGCCCGTGGAAGACCCCGAGTTGCGCCGTTCGATCGTCGATCTCGGGATGGTCCGCCGCGCCAACCTCGATGAGAACGGAGTCGTCGACGTGCTCATCGCCCTCACCGTCGCCGGATGCCCGCTGCGCAACGAGATCACCAGTCGCGTGACCGCCGCCATCGCTCCCCTGCCGGGCGTCAAGCGTGTCGCCCTCGACTTCACCGTGATGACGGATCAGGAGCGCGAGGCAGTGCGAATGATGGTGCACGGGGACCCTGGTGCCACCGCGGGCCAGGGCCAGGCACACGGGCACGCCGAGGGCCGCAAGGTGCCGTTCGCCGAGCCCGGCTCGAAGACCCGGCCGCTACTCATCTCGTCAGGCAAGGGTGGCGTCGGCAAGTCCAGCGTCACCGTCAACCTCGCCGTCGCGTTGGCGCAGCAGGGCTACTCGGTGGGCATCGTCGACGCCGACATCTACGGCTTCTCGGTCCCGCGCATGCTCGGCGCCGAGCGAGACCCGGTGGTGATCGATGGCATGTTGGTCCCGCCCGAGAGCCATGGCGTGCGTTGCATCTCGATCGGCTACTTCGTGCCAGATGGACAGGCCGTGATCTGGCGGGGCCCGATGCTGCACAAGGCGCTCGAGCAGTTTCTCACCGACGTGTACTGGGACGAGCCCGACTTCCTTCTTGTCGACATGCCGCCCGGCACCGGCGACATCGCCCTCAGCCTCAGCCAGTACCTGCCGCGGGCAGAGGTCTACGTCGTCACCACACCGCAGCCGGCTGCGCAAAAGGTCGCCGCGTTGTCTGCGGCAATGGCGGCGAAGGTCAACCTCTCGGTCAAGGCAGTGATCGAGAACATGAGCTGGTTCACCGGCGACGATGGCAAGAGGTACGAGATCTTCGGCGAGGGCGGCGGACAGGAACTGGCGGATCAGCTCGGCGTGCCGCTGCTCGGCAAGCTCCCGTTGGTGCCGGAGCTGCGCGAAGGTGGCGATGACGGCCTTCCCATCACCGTCGCCGACCCCGACAGCGAGGCCGCCAAGCTCTTCCACGAGATGGCCCACCGAATCGCCGTCGATTTCAAGTCGAAGAAGGTCTTCAACGCCGCCCTCAAGATCAGCTGAGCGCGTCGGCGTCTGCGCCATTTGTGTTCTCGGCGAGCGCCGACCGCAGGAGGGCGCGCCCTGACCATCGCATCAGATCGGTTGCGTCGTCGCGCGACAGCCCGGCAACGTCGGTCAGCCACACGAGTGCTTCGATTCCGATCACGCTCCGAATCGCCAGTGCGAGGCGATGCCGTTCAGCCTCTGGCATCTCCGCTTGGAGAGGCGTGAGTGCTTCTTCGATCCACTTGATTCCGCGGCCCTGCCGAAGCGGCAACTGGGCGCGCTCGATCGGGTCAGATTCGAGCGAGAGGCGAAGCATGGTGCGCTGCTGCGCTTCATTCTCGAGAGTCGAGCGAGTGAACGCGTCGCTGACCAGATCGAGTCGAATCGCCACATCGTCTGGCGCGTCGTCGGGCAACAGTGATGTTGCGCCAGTCTCCGGGTGAGCGGCGACCAGCAGCGCACGTTGACTCGGGAAGTACCGGTAGGCGGTTGTTCGAGAGATCGACGCCGCTTCCGCGGCCGCCTCGACCGTGGGCATGACGCCGGTGGCGACTAGGTCGCGGGCCGCGGCGATGACGGCGTCGCGTGTGCGGCGCTTCTGCGCAACCCGGCCATTCAGCTCATATGGGATTGACATTGTCATAATGGTATCGTACTCTCGTCATGGGACACAAGTTCCATAACGAAAGTGAGCCATACAACATGAATGCTCCAATCATCCGAGATGCAGGCGAAGGCGACAAACGGTCATTTCTCGGAGGAGGCTTGCACACCTGGAAGCTGACGACCGAAGACACGGGTGGCGCCTACTTCATGTTCGAAGACCTTCTGTCGCAGTCCAAGACCACCCCGATGCATCGACATCCCGAAGCCGACGAGATGGTCTATGTCCTCGAGGGCGAGATCCTGGTCAACATCGATGGGAACGAACGTCGAGTCAGCGCCGGCGGCATGACGTTCACGCCGAAGGGTGTACCGCACGCCTTCGTCGTGGTCTCCGACAACGCCCGGCTGCTGACCATCCAGACGCCGGGGATAGGCGAGGGGTTCTACCGCGGCGCCAGCGAGCCGGCCACCGATGACAGGTCTGACACGGTCGACATCGCACGCCTGCAGGCGACGGCAAGGGAAAACCCTCGCGGAGTGGAGCTCCTCGGGCCCCCACCGTTCGCGAACCTCAAGGTCGGCGGCTGACGCCACAAGGAGACGGTCAGTCGCTCAGGCCGTGATCTAGCGACCGAACACTTTCTTGAGCGCGTCGGTACTGAGGGTGATGGCGTGCTCGACGTTGGAGTTGGGCCCGACGTTGCCGAAGTACTGCGGGTCGATGAATGCGATCGCTCGTCCTACTTGTACGTAGGCGTTGATGGCTTGGGGGTTAGCGCCTCCAACGAGGAACGTGTAGTCGATGGTCTGACCGATGATGACCTGCCGGTCGCCATGCGGTGCCACATGCCTCGCAGGCGTTGCTCCAGCTAGTCTCCCCAGTGGCGTTGTTCGGTGAAGGGGTCGCCGTAGTTGTGGTAGCCGTTGCGTTCCCAGAAGCCCGGCGAGTCGCTGTCGCGTAGTTCGAGGGCGCGGGCCCACTTGGCGCTCTTCCAGAAGTAGAGGTGCGGCACCACGATCCGCACCGGCCCTCCGTGAATCGGCTCGATCGGCTGACCTTCGAACGCGTACGCAACGATCGCATCATCGGTGGTGATGTCGGCCAGCGGAAGGTTGGTGGTGTAGCCGAACTCCGCATGCTCCATCACATGTGTCGCGCCGGCCTGAACGCCGGCGCGTTCGAACAGGTCGCGCACCCTGACACCCGTCCATGTCGTGTCGAACTTGCTCCACTTCGTCACGCAGTGGATGTCGAATGTCGGCGACACAGAAGGCATCGCCTTCAGCTCGTCGAGATCGATCGAGAACGGTCGGTCGACCATGCCGGTGACCGCCAGCGTCCACTCGCCCGGCGCATACGTCGGCACATCGCCGACGTGGAGAACAGGAAATCGATCAGTCAGGTACTGGCCGGGCGGAAGACGGTCGGGGGCGTAGCCCTTCTCGATCAGTTCCTTGCGGTTTCGGTCGAAGAAGCCCATACGTCTCTAGTCTGCCGAGCACCGACACCGTTACAACCTACGCTTGCGACGATGAGCAGCATGCCCCCGCCTCCGCCGCCTCCGATGACGCCGCCGCCCGGCTACGTCGCATACGGCGGCCCTGGCGCATCTTCGGGTGCGTTCCAACGGGTCGGTGGTATCTCGAGGACGATGGCCGTACTGCTGTGGATCTACCTGCCGCTGCAACTGCTGACGATCTTCGATCAGATCAGGTTGCGACGCGAGGCGAAGAAACTCCTCGACGGCGTCATCAGCGAAGAGAAGTTCAAGCAGACCGTGCAAGTCAATCCGAGCTCGATCGTTGGGCTGGTGATCATCCCGATTGCCGTCCTCACGATGATCTGGATGTACAGGATGGCGGCCAACTTGCGAAAGCTCGACCGGCCCGGGCAGACGTGGGCGCCGGGATGGGCAATCGGCGGATGGTTCGTGCCGCCGTGCGTCATCTACGCCGTGCCGTGGTTGGTGTTCAAGGAACTGTGGAAGGGGTCGAACCCAGCGATCCTCCCTGGTGACCCGTCGTGGAAGCAGGGAAAGGTTCCCGCTCTGATCACGGTGTGGTGGGTGCTCTACGGGTTGGTCCCGCTGCTCGGTTTCTTCTCCGCCGCGGGTGTGGCAGGCCAGATCCGTGCTGGCATGACGATGCGTTCACTCGCCGAGCGCTTTCGGGATTTCGGCGCGTTGAACATCTCCTTCACCCTTGTCGGAATGGTCACCACCGTGGTGTATCTGCGCCTGGTTCGAGACCTGTCGGCGCGGCACATGCAGGCGACGCGCGAGGCCTGAGTGCTCTACCTGGTACGGCACGCTAAGGCGGGAAGTCGCCGCGACTTCGCGGGCGACGACCGCTTGCGCCCGCTCAGTCCAGCGGGCCGTCGGCAGGCCAAAGCGCTTGTCCCGCGACTCAAAAAGGCGGGGGTGAAGACCTTCATCAGCAGTCCGTATCTGCGTTGCATCGAATCGCTCGAACCAACTGCGAAGGCCGTCGGTGCTTCCGTTGAAGTCGACGAGCGACTGTCGGAGGCTCGCAGCTTCGTCGGCATGCTCGAACTGCTGGAGTCCGTGCCTGATGCGACCGCGCTCTGCAGCCACGGCGACGTCATCCCTGAGACTATTGACGCCCTGATGCGGAGGGGCTGCGAGCTGACGTCCCCGCCCGACTGGCGCAAGGCCAGCGTGTGGGTGCTCGAGCGCAACGCCGCCGGCGAGTTCGTAACGGCCGAGGCATGGCCACCGCCCGACGTCGGCAAGTAAAGAGCACGGCAGCAAGGAGATGAAGTCGATTTGTCCGGCAACCCGCTCGGCGGATATGGCGCCGCGTGCACTCGGTCCACAGCGTTGACCACCCCAATGCCCGACGTGCCTCGGGTTGGCAACGAGACCGACGTCAGCAAGTAGCTAGTTCAGTTCGTGGTGCAATCGAAGCTGTTGCCGTTGCGCACGCAATGGCCGTTGGCTGCGAAGTAGATCCAGAAGGCAGCGCAGGCCAACACCAGGATGATCCCGATGATCAGACCTGCCATGGCCAGGCCGCGGCCGCCGCGCTCGCCGCTGCGTGTCTGCCTCAAGCCAACGAACCCGAAGATGGCTCCGAGAAGGCCGGGGATCTGAAGGAACCAGAAGCAGGGAATCACACCCACCAGGCTGAGCACCAACGACGCGATCGCCATGCCGGAGTTGCCCTGCTTCATCGGCATCGGCGCACCGGCGGGGAAGGGCTGATGGCCGGGAGGCTGCGGAGGCACTGAACCGCCTGGCTGCCACCCGGGTGGTTGCGGGAACGGATCGCTCGGGGGTGGCGGCGGAGGCATGCTCATGCGCGGCAACGGTAATCGAATGGGGCCATCCAGAACGCGGACCCGAGATTCGGTCAGTCCTGATCGGCGGCGTCACGAGCGCTGCGCTCGACGCGGCTGCGGTAGCCGTCCCACCAGTCGGCGTCGCCGGGTGCCATGTTGTCGTTGTCCTGACGCAAGCCTGCAGTGCCATCGATGAGCTCACGAACGATGTCGGCGTGACCAACGTGGCGATCGGTCTCGGCGATCATGTGCACCAGGATCGTGTGCAGCGTCACTTCGCCGCGGTCTTCCGGCCACCACGGCACGTGCCCGGTGTCATCCAGCGCGAGGGTGTCGATGGTGACGTCAGAGTGCGCCCACACGCGGCGATACAGCCCAACGATCTGCTCGCGCGTTTCCTCGACGGTCGCCCACATATCGGCGTTGTCCTCGGCGCCTTCGTCGAACCACGGCAACGGCTCCGGGAAGCGACGACCGAAGGTCTCGCCGAAGTAGCCCGCCTCGACGCTCGCGACGTGCTTCACCAGTCCGAGCAGATTGGTTCCCGTCGGCACCATCGGGCGTCGGACGTCGTACTCCGACAGGCCGTCGAGCTTCCAGAGCAGAGCGTCGCGAGCGATCTGCAGATAGCGATGAAGGTCCACCTTCGGATCGTGCACGGCCATCACCGCAGTATGCCATCGGCCGCGCAGGCGGCCCACACGTGCAGGGCGCGATCAGCCGGCGGGCGGACCAGTGTCGGAGACAGTCGACGTCGCGTCGAGTCTGTCGACGAAGCCTTGGATGAGGCCGACCATCTGTGAGGGTGGGTTGTTGTCGAGGCACGCCTGCACTTCGGTGCGCGCCGTGGCGAGGTCTGGAGGCTGCAGCAGATCGGCCGAGGTGATCGCCAAGAAGCAGTGCGGATCGGCGTAGGTGGGGTCGAGCTTGATCGCCCCGCGCAGGAGCTCGATGCCAGCGGGTGCCGCCGACGCGCCGCTTTGCGCGATCAACCAACCCATGTAGGTCAACGCCTCGGCATTGTTGGGGTCGAGCTCGCGCACCTGTTGATAGCGCAGGATCGCCTGCTGCGGGTCCACCCCCAGTAGCTGACGGGCCTCGGCCAGCTTCAGGGCGACTTCGTCGCCCGGCAGACCGCCAGAGATCGACTGGCCCGGCAGGCGCTGGCCGGCGGTTCTGGCAACCAGCCAGCCCGACAGCGAGGCGACGAGCAGCGTCCCGATGATCCAAGCCGCCAACACCTTCGGCCGCCGCGGTCGAAAGCGCGAAGTCTCGGCCTGGCCTGCATCGATGGCTCGAAGTACAGCCGCGGCACGAGCCGTGTAACCGTCGCGCAGCGTGCTGTAGTCGTGGTCGTCGACGTCACCGAACTGCTTCTCGCGGTCGAGGTCGGTGATCGACTTCAGCAGGAACCGTCGTTGCTCCTCCAGCTCGGCAAGTTGATCCGGGTTCACAGATCCTCGACCTCGTCCTCTGTCAGCGCAGCCGCGACGAGCCGGCGATCGGCATCGTCCGGGACGGTATCAGCGACCGTTTTCCATCGATGAAAGGCAAAGCCGAGACCCACCAGCGCACACACCAGCGCGGCAACCGGAAGCGCCCAGACGAGCGCGTCGATGCCAGTTGCCCTCGGCACCAGCAACACCTTGCTGCCGAACCGCTGCTCGATGAAGTTGATGATCTGGTCGTCGCTGACCGTGCCCGTGTCGACCTGACGAGCGATCTCGATGCGGATCGCCTGCGAGTCGGCGTTGCGCGACTCGAACACGCTCTCGCCATCGCAGATCGGGCAGGCCAACCGGCGGCTGATGTCTTCGACCCGTTCCTTCGGAGTGCGTGCGCCCGCGTCGCGCGCCGCGCCGACTGCCAGCAGGCCGCCGACCACGAGGACGAGCAGCACCCAGCTCGGCCAACCCTTGATCGAACGGGTCATCCGTACGCCTGACGGAACCGCTGAAGGTCGGTCGCCAGCGAGTCAGCGGTGATCGTTGTCGCATAGCGGCTGACCACGACACCGGATGGATCGATGATCCAGGTCTCGGGGACCTTGGCAACACCGAACGCCGTGGCGATCGAACCGTCGTCGTCCTTGATGATGGGCCAGCTGCCTCCGTGCTCGGCGAACCACTGCGAGACTGCATCGTCGGAGTCATCCTTGACGACGGTGTACAGCTCGGCTCCATCGGCGATACCGGCTTGCTGTGCGGCGAACGCGACGAGCTCGGGGTGCTCTACTTTGCACGGCAAGCAGGTCGACTGAAAGAAGTTCAAGACCACCCAGCTGCCTTTACGACAGCTGAGGTCGAAGGGCTTGCCGTCGAGGCTCGAGCTGACGACAGCGGGAGCGGGCTTGCCGTACAGGAACGACGACGTGACATCCGGCTTCTCCGACTTGCTGCTGGCCAGGACAATGAACAGCGCAGCCACGACGACGGCAACCGCGAGCGAGATGTATGGAGCAAGGCGTCGGCCGCTGCGCGCCGTGACACTTGCCTCCGGCACCGTTGCCTCAGTCACCGTTTGCTCAGACACCGACAGGCTCCTCCAGCTCGACCGGCGCCGAAACCGGATCGGTGGGCACACGCCTGCGACGTCCAGGGAAGCCTGCCAGCACGGTTCCGGCCGCCATCAGCATTCCCCCGATCCACAGCCAGACGACGAGCGGTTTGATGAAGATCTTGACCGGAGCTTCGGTGCCGTCGAAGCGGACGCTGGGCTCGAGGGTGAGATAGAGGTCGTTCAGCACGCTGTTGCGCACGCTCGGTGTCGGCACCTTCGTGCCGAAGTTCGTGAACGTGGTGATGGCCGGCGCATACGTCTTGCCACCGTCGATCTTGATCAATGCCTTGACCCCGGTGGAACGCGCGTCGGTGAACTGCTGCAGCCTGACGAGCTCGAAGGTGTGGCCGCCATACGAGACCGGCACGGCTGGCTGCAGCGTGAACTCTGCGACTCGCGTGTAGCTGTTGGACGCCGCGAGGGCGACGGCGATGATGATCACGCCGAGGTGCACCACCATGCCTCCGTTGGCTCGGCCGACGAGGCCGCGCCAACCCTGGCGACGCGAGGCGAGCACCAGTTGACGCAACGCTGCCCCACCGGCGAATCCTCCGAGGAAGAAGGCGATGAGTGGCGCCAACCCGTCGGCGCCGGTCAACACGCTGATGGCCAAGGCACCCGCACCGCACCACGCCGGCCAGAACAACCGGTCGCGCAACAGTTCGGTGCTGGCCTTTCGCCACGGGAGCACTGGAGCGATGGCCATGAGGAACAACAGGGTGATGCCGATGGGCATCGACAGTCGATCGAAGAACGGCGGACCGACAGCGATCTGCCGGTTCTGCAGCGCCTCGACGATCAGCGGGAAGACCGTGCCGAGAAGAACGATGAACGCGAACACGGTGAAGATCACGTTGTTGGCCAGAAACGCGCCTTCGCGCGAGATCGGCGAATCGATGGCGCCTGGCGATCGCAGGCGATCGCCGCGCCACGCGATCAGCCCTAACGAGACCACCACGATGAGACCGAAGAAGCCCAAGAGGTACGGACCGATCGTGCCGTTGCTGAACGCGTGGACGCTCTGCAACACGCCGCTGCGAGTGATGAACGTGCCGAGGATGGTCAGCGAGAACGTGGCTACCAGCAGGCTGATGTTCCACACCCGCAACATGCCCCTGCGCTCCTGCACCATCACCGAATGCAGGTACGCGGTCCCGGTGAGCCAGGGCAGGAAGCTGGCGTTCTCCACCGGGTCCCAGCCCCAGACGCCGCCCCAACCGAGGACCTCGTAGCTCCACCATCCGCCGAGCAGGATGCCGACCGTCAGGAACCCCCACGCATACAACGCCCAGCGACGAGTCGCGATGAGCCAACCCTCACCGACACGTCCCGTGATCAACGCCGCGATCGCGAACGCGAACGGAACCGTGAAACCGACGAAACCGAGATACAGGATCGGCGGGTGGAACAACACAAGGATGTGGTTCTGTAACAACGGGTTGGGTCCGAGGCAGCACCGGTTGAAGTTGGGGGTCGGCCCGGCCTTGAAGGCATCGATCGGACCGAATGACAGCAAGAAGAAGAACCCTGTGACGACGAACATCACGACCAACGCCCAGGCGACCAGTGGATCGTGCAGACGCCGACGATTCCGGTGCATCACGACGGCTGTGTAGATCGACAGGATCATCAGCCACAGCAAGATGCTGCCTTCCAACGCGCTCCACAACGCCGTGACGTTGAACAGCACCGGCGTGTCGCGCGAGCCGACCTGCTGGATGTACGCCAGCGAGAAGTCGCGTGTGATCAGGGCTCGCTCCATCACCGCGACGGCGATGACTGCACCACCCAACGCCAGCCACGCGTAGTTGGAGATCGATCGAAGCAGCCGGCGATCGCCCGTGACCGTGGCGACTGCCAGGCCCAGCGCGCCGAACGCGCTGGCCGCCAATCCCACGATCAGGGCGGCGTGCCCGAACAGGCCGTTCAGGCTTGTGGCTGCGAACATGCCGCTGACTTCGACGGGTCGAGACGATCAGGATTCTTGGCCGCGTACTCGTTGGTGTGCTTGACCTCGAGCTTGTCGCCCTGGAACACGCCCTTGTCGGCCACCGGGGCAGTCAACGTGCCGTGGACCACGACGGGGATGCACTCTTGGAAGAGCCCACCGGGATCACCTTCGTACTGGACCGGGATCTCCACGCCTTGGAACGTGATCGTGAAGTCGGTGATCGCTCCCTTCTTGACTAGCGTCCCCTCCTCGACGACTCCCTGGATTCGCAGCCTTCGACCGACCTCGCAGCCGGTCTTGTGGCCGACCTCGTCGGCGTTGCAATAGAAGTCGATGGCCGACGTCAAGAACTTCGTCACGATCACACCACCGGCGACCAACACCACGATCAGCAGCATGATGGCCCGCCAGTTCCGACGGCGGGCCGGAGGCGTGAGCGTAGCCGTCGACTGACGCGGGCTCAGGTCCATGGCCGGTCTTCCGCGGGTAATCGCTCAGCGAGGCTCCGTGCCCGCCGAAACATCGCCGCGACCAACACGCCGATCCCGCCGAACGTAGCGACGTAGCTGATGATCACGAAGCTGGTCTCCACTACAGCCTGGCCTCTTGACGACGTTCGGCGATCGCGAACTCGAGACCGTGGTCGTCGAGCGCATCTTGCATCGCCAGAACGCGCTGACGATGCATCACCAGCCAGACATACAACAGCGTGAAAACGATGATGCCGATGAACAGGCTGAACAACATGAGGTTCTCGAGCTTGCCATTGGCAATGCTCTCTTGTTGGTGCAGCGGCCGCCACCATTGGACGCTGAAGTGCACCAGGGGAATCTCGAGGACCGACAACAAGGCGACCACCGCGCTGCGCCGGGCACGTTGATCATGAGTTCCACCGAGCCCTCGTACGGCGAGATAGCCGAGGTACGTCACGAACAGGAATGCAGTCGTGGTGACCCGCGAGTCCCACACCCAGTAGACGCCCCACGAAACCCTGCCCCACAGGCTTCCGGTCAGCAGTGTGATCCCCATGAACAGAACACCGACCTCTGCACTGGCTCCGGCCAGACGGTCCCAGCTCAGCGATCGAGTTCGCTTTGACAGGTAAGCGGCGCTGCTGACCGCCGTGACGATGAACGCCAGGTAGGCGAGCCACGCGCTGGGCACGTGGATGTAGAGGATTCGGACACCCTTGCGCTGCACCGCATCGTCGGGTGACAGGAACAATCCGAAGGCGACGAACCACACCAACCCGATGAGAGTCGCGACGCCGACAGCGCGCGTGACCGGAGTGCTCGTCGGGCCT
This sequence comes from Ilumatobacteraceae bacterium, assembly GCA_031373465.1. Lineage (GTDB taxonomy): Bacteria > Actinomycetota > Acidimicrobiia > Acidimicrobiales > Ilumatobacteraceae > JAENVT01. Next base: position 10,875 of record JANMMQ010000175.1, read on the forward strand.
TTCATGCGCCGTCGTCCACCAGTGGACCGAAACCCATGGAGCCCCCGATGGCGAACAGGAGCGCATACGTGACCAGCAACGCCACCCATGCCCAGCCCTCTCGCATCGAGATCCCTCCTACGCCGAGTGCGGCTTCCGTCGCTCGGGTTGCACCGATCAGAACTGGCGCCACGACCGGCAGCAACAGCAATGGCAGCAGTGATTCGCGACCTTTGGTTCCGGTTGTGAGACCGCCATAGAGCGTACCGACCAAGCCCAGTCCGCAGGAAGCGGCTAGCGCGCTCGTGATCAGCAGCACTGCTCCGCTGCCACTGAACCGACTGTTGTAGAGCACGAAGGCTGCCGCGAAGAGCAATCCCTCCAGCACCAGCAACTGAACCGCGAGCGCAACCGCCTTGCCGAAGAAGATCCCCTGGGCAGGCATCCCGGCGATGCGCAGCGCATCGAGTGCGCCATCATCCGCTTCGACAGCGAAGGATCGCTGCACGATGACGAGCATGCTGAACAGCGTCGCCAGCCATACCAAGCCCGGTGCGACCCGCACGAGCAGGTCGTCGCTGTCGAGGGCGAACGCGAACAGCACCATCACGATCGCGGCAAACGGCAGGATCTGGTTGATGAGCACGCGACTGCGCAACTCGATGCGCAGATCCTTGGAAGCAACCAGTTTGGCAACGCCGAAGCCTGTCACGGCATCCGGCCCTCGTGGCCGCGGCCCCGCTCGTGGACTTGCCCGCCGGCGACGTCGACGATCCTGGTCGCCAGCGCGCCGGCGCGTTCCAACTCATGGCTGGCGATGATCATGGTCGCCCCCGAGGCAGTCGCCGCGCGCAGCACGTCGTCTAGCTCGTCGCGACCCGCTGCATCGAGGCCGGCGTGCGGCTCGTCGAGCAGCCACAACTCGGCGCGGCGGGCGATCAGGCAAGCCAACGCGGTGCGCCTCCGTTGCCCTGCGGAGAGCTTGCGCACGGGCACATCGCTGAGCCGGCTGCGAAGGGCCATGCGCTCGAGCGACGCGGCGATCTCCTCAGCCGAGGCGCCAACCGTTGCACCCCAGAAGGCGACGTTCTCGCCGACCGTGAGATCTGTGTAGAGGCCGTTGGAATGTCCCAAGAGCCCGACTCGCGAGCGAACCGCCTGGCGATTCTCGGCAAGGTCCAAGCCGAGCACCATGGCAGTGCCGCGAACCGGCGGCAGCAGCCCGGCACACAACCGCAGCAACGTGGTCTTGCCGGCTCCGTTGGGACCGCTGAGCAGCACGATCTCGCCGCGGCGCACGGAAAGGGTCGCCCCTGCGAGCGCCGGGAAGCGGTCGAGCACGGCCACAACATCGACGAGTTGAACGACCGGCTCCGTCTCCATAGGACGTGGCAACGCTACCGGGGGCCTGCACCGACCCTGTCAAGCTGCGACGCGATCGTGCCGATAGCGTCAAGCGTTGGTTCGACGGGCTTCAAGACCTGGTCAATCCAGCACTTCATTCGTCGAATCGATTGCACCATGTCCGAAAAACCACCCGCCAGCCACGACAAGGTCAGCCGCTGGGATCGCCCGAAGCCACCGCGCGACTGGCGCTGGGTCGTCGGCGGGATCGGTCGCACGCTGATCACACTTGGACTGATGATGTTCGCCTTCGTGGCGTATCAGCTCTGGGGTACGGGCATCCAAACTGCGCAAGCGCAACGCTCGCTGTCGAGCGAGTTCGACGAATTGATCGCCAATACCCCGGCAGCGACGACGACAATTGCGACGACGAGCACGCAACCGAACACGACCGTTCCGGTCAACGACACTGTTCCGCTCGACACGGTCGCGCCGACCACGACACTTGCGCCTGTCGCGCCGATCGCCAAGCCGATTCCCGATGCCGAAGCGGCAGTGGCCCGGCTGGAGATCCCGCGCATGGGCTTGAACCGCATCGTCGTCGAGGGCGCAACAGCCTCCGCGTTGACGAAGGGACCCGGACATTTCCCGGAGACGCCGTTGCCGGGGCAGCTCGGCAATGCGGCAATCGCCGGCCATCGCACGACGCACCTGCACCCGTTCTTCGACATCGACAAGATGCAGCCCGGCGATGAGATCATCGTCACCACCTTGAACGGCCGCTACGTGTACCACGTCACCGGCACCGAAGTTGTCGGTCCCGACGATTACGCCGCAGTGATCCCGACGACCGACGTCACCAAGGCGACGCTGACCCTTGTGTCGTGCACACCGCGGTACTCGGCCAGCAATCGCATCGTGGTGCACGCCGAGCTCGTGCCGGAGCAGTCCGACGCGCTGACCGATGCGGCACCCGTCGCGCCGGTGCAAGACTCGCCCGATCCAGCAGTGACCCTTCCCGATCAGGGACAGGTCACGGTCGTCGACACGGTCGCCCCGACGGCCTCGACGGAGCCCGGCGCGACACCAGCCAAAACCACTCCTGACGACACCGCCGCGGTCGAGACAAGCCCTGGCGGCACGGCAGTGCAGCCGACGCGGCCGGTCGAGGCCACACCCGACGCGTTCTCGGATGGTTGGTTCAGTGACAGCAGTGCGATTCCGCAGGCGATCATGTGGGGCCTCGGGCTTGTGGCCGTCGCCGCCGGCATCTACTTGCTCAGCCGAATGGCACGGCGATACTGGGTCGGTGTGCTCGCCGGCTTCGTCCCGTTCATCGTGGTGCTGTACTTCTTCTACGAGAACGTCAACCGACTGCTACCACCCAACTTGTGACCGATCCTGAGACAGCCGTGCCGGGCGAACCGGAGCACCCGGGCTCGGATCCTGTTCGCTTCCGCCGTCGTCAAGTTGCGCGATGGACCCGACTGGCCAACCGCATCGGCTACCTGTGCTTCGGCATTGCCATCGCCACGTTCGTGATCGGTTTCATCGTCAGCTTCAACGGCGCCGTGTCGGCGATCGTCATCGGATCGATGATCATCGGGTCAGTTCTGCTGGCGCCGGCGATCGTGCTCGGCTACGCGGTGAAGGCGGCAGAGCGCGACGACCGCGAACGCGGTTTCTAGGAACTCGTTTCGCAACGGCTACTTCAGTTGTTACTCTGAGGTAACACGTATGAGCATCCGCCTTCCCGCCCCGGCTCGCCGCGAGCAGATCCTCGACGTCGCCGTAGAGGTCTTCGCCCGCAACGGCTTCCACGGCGCATCGATGAACGATGTGGCCGAGGCCGCCGGCGTCACGAAGCCCGTTCTCTACCAGCACTTCGACTCCAAGCAGGACCTGTACATGGCGCTGCTCGACGAGGTCGGGAACCGCTTGCTGACTGCGATCACCAAGGCCACCGCGGGTGTTGCCAGCGGGCGCCAGCAGACCGAGCAGGGTTTTCTCGCCTACTTCCAGTGGGTCGCCGATGATCGCGATGCCTTCCTGTTGTTGTTCGGGTCGCGCGCCAGCCGGGACGAGGAATCGACGCAGGCCATCAGGCGGATCACGGCGGGTGCAGCGAATGCAATCGCGCCGCTGATCGCCGCCAACATCGGGCCCGATCACCGCCGCACCTTGGCCCATGGCCTCGTCGGACTGGCCGAGGGTGTCAGCAGGCGCCTCGTCGAGCAAGGCCAATCGTTCGACCCGCTCGTTCTCGGTCAGCAGGTCGCCGACCTTGCCTGGGCCGGTTTACGCGCCGTTCACGACTGAGCTCGATCGTCAACCGGCGACGAGGTTTGCTTCGAGATCGGTCCAAAGATCCGCGACGTCTTCGATGCCGACGCTCATCCTCAGCAGCCCTGGTGGCACGTGCGCGTCGCCCGGATACTTCTGGCGTCGTTCGATAGTGGTCTCGACGCCACCAAGACTCGTTGCCGGCACGATGATCCGCACGCTTTCACACAGCGCGTCGGCTGCGTCTGCGCCGCCCTTCACGATGAACGAGACCATCGCACCCTGGCCCGGATAGCGCACCTCGGCCACTGCGGGATGGGCGTCGAGGCGTTCGGCGAGAGCGGCGGCATTGCGTTGCATGACGGCGAAACGCACCGGTAACGTGCGCAACCCGCGAAGAGCAAGGAACGCTTCGAGTGCGCCCGGGGTGGCTCCTTGGAAGGTACGCGCCTGTATCAGGCGCTCGTAGACGGCGTCGTCGGTCGTGATGCACAGACCGATCAACAGATCGCTGTGCCCGCCGATGAACTTGGTGCCACTGTGGAAGACCACGGCCGCGCCATCGTTCAATGGCTTTTGCAGGAGGGGCGTCGCGAACGTCGAGTCGACGACCATGCGCGCCCCGGCCGCCTTGGCGGCTGAGCCGATTGCCGCCAGGTCAGCCACATCGAGCGTCGGGTTCGTCGGGGTCTCGACCCAGACGACGTCCGAACCCACCGTTGCGGCAGCGACCTGTGCTGTGTCGGTGATGTCGACGGGACGTAATTCGAGGTGCCCCTGGGCCTGGTACTCGGCGAGTAGCGACCGGACACCGAGATAGCTGAACGTGGGTATCACGACGACCTTGGGTGCAAGCGCGTACACGATGGCCGAAGCAGCCGCCATCCCGCTCGAGTACGCGATCGCTGAACCGCCCTCCAACATCCCGACTGCGGTTTCGAGTCCAGCCCATGTATCGGTTCCGTGGGTTCGCGTGTATTCGCCGCCGGCTCGAAAGTTCGAAGCGAGCACGATCGGATGGTTCAAGGGGTCACCGGGTTGCGTTGGCCGGCCGGCCATGACGGCAATGGTCGCCGGCGACAGGAGGGGTAGGTCGGGCATTCGGCGGCTTCCGATCAGGTAAGAGCCGGCGCGAGGGTGCGCCATTCTTCGAGAGCCAGCGCTCGCGGATCGTCGGTCAGCACCTGAACGCACACGTGACTGGCGCCGGCGTCGCGATGATCCCGCACGCGCTCGGCGATCGTTTCCTCATCGCCCCACACGACAAGGGCGTCGATCAGACGATCGTTCCCCCCTTCGCCGATGTCCTCGTCGGTGAAACCCAGCCGCTTCCAGTTGTTGGTGTAGTTCGGCAGGCCGAAGTAACGCGCCAGGTTGGTTCGGGCGATCGTTCGGGCACGTTGTGGATCTGTCTCGAGGATCACGCCCTGCTCGACGGCCACCATCGCGTCGGGCCCGACGGCCTCGCGGGCGATCCGCGTGTGTTCCGGCGTCACCAGGTACGGGTGGACTCCAGCAGTGCGGGTGGCCGCCAGTTCCAGCATTTTTGGTCCGAGCGCGGCCAGGGCACGGTCCTCGACGGCGAGCGGCACGGGCGCAGCGTCGAGCGCGTCGAGAAACGCACTCGTCTGCGCCAGTGGTCGCTGATACGTGCCGGCTTCGATGACTCGGTCGATGTACGGAGCGTGACTGATCCCGATCCCGACCATGAAGCGCCTACCCTGCTGCGCGGTGAGCGTGGCGTGCTGCGCTGCAGTCTCTTCGGCCGTGTGCATCCACAGGTTGAGAATGCCCGTGGCGATGGTGGCAGTGCTGGTGGCCGCGAGCAGGTTGGCGACGGCGCCGAACACATCGCCGCCGACATCGGGGATCCACAACGCGCTGTACCCAAGAGATTCGAGCTCTGCCGCTGCGGCCGCAGTCTCGTGAGCATCGCCATGGCGCAGTGCGCTGCTCCACACACCTGTACCGATGGGAGGACTGGTCATGGGCGACAGCCTGCCACGAAGTGCTCATACCCCGCGCAGGACGAAACCTCTGTAGCCCTCGACGAATCCGGCTGTCAGCAGTGCGCGCGCTTCGTCTCCGGTTCGATTGATCGGCTGACCGTTGACCTTGCGGACCTCGATGGAACGCTGACGGCCATCTTTGACCAAGGTTGCCAACGCCTCGGCCCAACTACCGTCGATCGAGTGCGCAAACGTGACGAGATGAGAAGAGCGACGGTCGAACCAGGCCAGCGGTAAGCCACTGCGCAGCACAACGACGGCGCCGGCCGTACGGCTGGGGCGTCCCGGCGTTTCCGGCCAATCGAGCGCGGCGCCGTACGGCTGAGCCGGATCCGTCGCCGAAAGGACCACGGGTGCCGGGACGAGTTCGGGGTGCAATGCAGGGTCGGCAACCTCGCGAGCTGATCGCAGCCGATCGACGGCACCGGGAAGGGCGAACTGCGCCGCGCCGAGACCGGCGACGAAATAGCCGCGTCGAACCTGGCCGCGCTCCTCGAGCACCTTCAGCACTGCATACGCCGCTGCATACCCTCCCCTGACGCCTTCGGCGAGCACCGCCTCGCGAGTGACGACCCCGTATCGCTCGAGGAGCTGCAGCGCCGATGCGTGCGCCGCCTGTGTGGGCGACGGTGCAGGAAGTCGCTGCGGAGCGACCAACGACCACCGACCGGCTCCTGCAGGTGGGCCGATGCGTGTCAGCCGGCCAGGTCGCGGCCGGCCTCGGGGTGCAGCCGACGAACGCGACGACTTTCCACCCGAGAGCATCGCCCGCAACGGAGCGAGCGAGTCGTTGCTGACCTCGCCGGACCAGACGAGATCCCACAGTGCAGTGAGCAACTCGGCATCGGTGGAGTCCGCAGATGCACCGCGCAACTGGCTCCAGAAGCTGGCACCATGCGAAGCCAGGTGAGCGCGGAGCGCATCGTGAACCAGGCCGGCCGGCGGCTCGGCGACCTCGAGTGAAGCGTCGATGGCAGCGAACTGGTCGGCAAAGTAGAGGCGGACCCTGCCGTCGCTCGGACCGATCGCGCCGCTGCCGATCCACACGACATCACCGGTCGTGCACAACTCATCGAGCTCGGCTGGGCGATAGCTGCGAAGGCGGGCCGGCAGGAGCTCGCTTTCCAATGCAGACGCAACCAGTGCCGCACCCTGCAGCTGCGAAAGCGCTTCGACCAGATCATCGAGACCGCGGCGTTCTCCGGGGATGCCGTGCCACGCTTGGATGAAGCGGGCATACGCCTCTGGCTCGACCGGCTCGACCTCTCGGCGCAGCATGGCCAGTGATCGCCGCCGCAACTGCCGCAACACATCTGCGTCGCAGTACTCGCGACCGAGCCCGCCGGGGCGGAACTCGCCACGAACCACTCGATCGTCGGATTCGAGCGCTGCAAGGGCGCCCACGATGCGCTCGACGGGGGAGGCGAATCGATGAGCCACATCGGTCGAGTTGAACGGACCGTGGGCTCGGGCGTACCGGGCGACCAACGACTCGAGTGGATGTGCGACCGGCTCGGTGAAGGCAAATGGAAGACCGAGCGGGATGTTGCAGCCGAACGCATCGCGGTACCTGGCAGCGTCTTCGGCAGCGATCATCCTCGACTCGCCTCCGAGTTGGATCTCGATTGCCCGCCGAGTGTGCATCAGATCCTCGAGCCATTCGCCGCCAGTGCTTTCGCAGCGCAGATCGACTTCGGCCCGATTGAGGTCTCCGACCTTGCGCAGCACGTCGTGCAACTCGTCGGCGTCTCGTGCGCGGCGGCCTTCAGCCATGCATTGCAACTCCAGCTCGACATCGGCGAGCACACCGGGATCGAGCAACTCACGCAACTCTTCCGCACCCAGCAGATCTCGCAAGAGGTCCCGATCGAGCGACAGGGCCGCGGCCCGGCGCTCGGCCAGCGGTGCGTCGCCTTCGTACATGTACGCGGCGATCCAGTTGAACAGCAGGCTCTGCGCAAAAGGAGACGCCTTCGGCGTGTCGACGCTGACGACGCGCACCGCCCGACTGCGAAGTTGACCGAGCACCTCGCGCAAGCCGGGCAGATCGAAGACGTCCTGCAGGCACTCGCGAGATGTCTCCAACAGGATCGGGAACGTCGGGTACCTCGACGCGACCGTCAGCAGATCGGCGGCACGCTGGCGCTGTTGCCACAGTGGCGTGCGCCGATCGGGCCGGCGACGGGGCAACAGCAGGGCACGTGCAGCGCACTCGCGGAACCTCGCCGAGAACAGCGACGTCTGTGGAAGGGCTCCGACGACCAACTCGTCGATCTCATCGGGATCGATGATCAGCTCGGCGATAGGCACGTGGTCGGCTGCTTCGGGCAACCGCAGGACGATGCCGTCGTCACTCCACATCGTCTCGATCGGCATGTCGAAGCGCTCCATCAACCGGCGCTCGATCGCCATTGCCCATGGAGCATGAACCGGAGTTCCGAACGGCGTCAGGATGCAGACCCGCCAGTCGCCGATCTCGTCGCGGAACCTCTCGATCACCACCGTGCGATCGTCGGGGACGACACCGGTGGCCAGCGCCTGCTCATCGAGGTAGTTGACGACGTTGCCGGCTGCGAACCGATCGAGTCGGTACTCCCCCATCAACTGCTCGATCGCGGCCGCGTTGCTCGAGCCGCGCATCTCACGTTGGAACGCGCCGAGAGCGCGACCGAGCTCCAGCGGCCTGCCCGGCCGGTCGCCGTGCCAGAACGGCATCTTGCCCTGCTCGCCGGGTGCCGGTGTGACGGTGACGCG
>JANMMQ010000184.1:0-9007 GCA_031373465.1 Ilumatobacteraceae bacterium
CTGACAGACGACGCGCAGCCCTGGCCATTCGCTGGGGGTCAGCTGCTGGTACTCGAAGACCAGATTGCCGGCACGCGGGTGGGCATACCGACGCAACCGTGTTTGGAATTGGGCGACGTCGAGTTGCGGCCACCACTCGGCGAACTCCGGGCTGGCAGTCATCAAGCGATCGACGAGGCTGATGAACTGAGGATCGTTGCGCTGCGCGGCGGTGCCGGAGCGGAACTCGGCCATGATCCTGCGCGCCTGGTCTCCCCAGTCGGCCAACAGGCGACGCGCGTTCGGCTCGGCAAAGACGACCCACAACAGGTTTCGCTCCTCGTCGGCCAATCGATCGATGAGGGGATAGAGCAGTGACTGCGGGCGGTTCCAGGCCAGGAAGTCCCACCGCGGTCCCAGGACGTAGGCCGGGGCCGGCTCCATCGAGGTGATCAGTCGAACGAGGGCATCGGGGGCGTGCTCGACGGTCTCGAAGGGCTCGAGCGGCGTGCGCGTTGCGAGCGCGAGCAGGTGTTGACGCTCGGCGTCGTCGAGGCGCAGCGCGCGCGCCAGCGCGGCGAGAACATCCACTGATGCGTTGATCGGGCGGCCCTGCTCCAGCCACGTGTACCACGTCACGGAAACTCCGGCGAGCATCGCGATCTCCTCCCGACGCAAGCCCTTCGTCCGGCGCGAGCGGCCCAAGGGCAGCCCGACGTCGGTGGGCGCGAGCGCGTCGCGGCGGGCGCGCAGGAATGCGGCGAGCTCGTCACGGCGAGTCATGGGACTATTCGATCACGCGGCAGGCGCGGACGCGTGGTGGTATCTCTACCTGTCAACCGCCGTTCGACGCCTTGACCCACGGCCGGCACGGTTGTCCGCGCAACGAGCCGCACGCCGGGGGCGCCGCTGCAGGAACATCGATGCCCGGCACGACGGACAGGACCAACTTCGAAGGATGATCGGCATCACTGGCGATTTCGACCGTCTCGCCGTGGTCGATCGTGCGGAACTCCCATACGGCTCGGTTTCCGCCGGGTGGGTCGATGGTGAGGCGTATTCGGCTGCCGGCGCGGAACGGATGGGCGAACGGGAGGAGCTCGACGCGAACCGGCGTGAAGTGGCCAGTCGGCAGATCAGCGGCGTCGGATTCGAGGTTGGTGTGCGCGGGCCGAAGTTCGGTGGCACTGTCGGCGAGGGTGCGCTGGCTGGCGCGCAACCATCCGCTCTGCACGTAGATCTCCTGGCCGTCAGGACGTACTTCGCTGATCGTGACCTCCAGGTCGGTGTCCGGCGACGTGGACTTGATCCACAGGTCGACAGAGCCCGCACCGGCGACGACGGTGTTTGCGTCCAAGGGTGCCGTGACATAGCCGAGCCCGGTGCCGTCGGGTATCGGCCGCCAGTCGTACTTCACGTACGCCTTCCAGATCTCGCTGCCGCTGCCGGTGTAGAACGTCGCCGGGAGCGACGTTGGATCAGCGGTGTAGCTGCTCTCCCCGGGCGCGGCGAGGGGTTCCTCGTCGAGAGCTCCGCCACCATCCAGCAACCAGGTCGTCGGGACTGCAGAAGGAACCGGCCACTTGGCGAAATCGGCAGCGAAGTTCGGTTCGGGTGTTCCGGGTGCGTATGTCTCATTGCCACCCTGCTCGAACAGGATTCTCACGGGCGGTTCAGACTCGAACTCGGCAAGCGCCTGGTCATACGTCATCGTTCCAAACCTGCTCTGGAAAGGCGGGAACGAGGTGACACCCCAGATCGCCGCGCCCACCACCGGTGCGATCGAGTCGAGAGTCGACAACGAGGGCACCTTCTTCGCCACGTAGAGATCGAGGAACTCGAAGTAACGACCGAGCACAGGCGGGCTGAGCGATTCCGTGTGGAGGCCGTTCATCAGCGTCACGTACACGTGCGGCGATCCGGTGAACTTGTCGAGCATCGCCGGGAAGTGGCCGCCGGTCTGCTCGTCCTGCCACGCTCCGGCGATGAACACCGGCACCTTGATCTTGTCGACGAAAGTGATCGGCGCCAGCGAATCGCCCAGCGCGGGCGTGTAGTACGGATTGTCGTTGATCTCCTTGACGAGGTCGGGGTTCTGCAATCGCAGCCTCTGATTGTCGGCGCAGACGGTGTCGCCGTCGTCGGCGCGTGCCTTCGTCCATGCCTGGCCGAACGGTTTCGAGTCGTCGATGCGTTGCTGCGTCCAGGTCACGGCGAACCCGGTGTTGAGGATGCCGCCCGGGTACAGGGTCGCTCGAAAGCTGTCGTCGATCACCGACAGCGGGGTGATCGAGTTCAAGCTCGGCGGCTGGGTGGCCGCCACGAACAGTTGGGTGATTCCCGGATACGAGATGCCGACCATGCCGACCTCATGGTCGAGCACCCACGGCTGCGCGGCGACGGTCTCGATCGCGTCGTAGCCGTCGAGGTTCTGCACGGTCTCGAAGAATCGATAGGACCCTCCGCTGCAGCCGGTACCGCGCATGTTGACGCCGACGTACGCGAACCCCATCGCTGTGTAGATCTGGGCAAGCTGCGCGCTGCCGGGGTCGCTCGGCTGGTAGCCGCTGTACTCGACAACGGTCGGATACGGGCCTTGGTCCGCAGGGCCCGGGAGCACCACGTTGGCGCTGAGCGTCGTGCCGTCGCGGGTCGTGATGTAGCCGAAGCCGCCCTCGGGCAACGTGGGTTGGCCAGTGTAGAAGCTTGCCGGCGGATCGACTTCGGGATCGGCGACCGTCACCGGCTCGCTGACTTCGGTGGAGCTGGTGACCGTGTACCCGTCGCCTGGTTCGAGCCCGCGGAACAACAACGAGCCCTGTTCGTCGACCGTTCCGTGGGCGACCTCCGAGCCATTGCGCATCGCGGCGAGATCGTCTCCCGGAGTGTCTCCCAGCACTGCGATCTGGTTCGTGCCGGCCTTCACGACGAAAATGGCCGCGGCGAGCGCTCTCGTCGTCGCAGGCGCCGTGTTGAGGGGAGTTGTGTGCGTCGGCGCTGCTACTGCGGTCGTGGGCGTGACCGCCGATGCTGACGGGACGCCAGCCGAATCCGAGCAGCTGGCGGCCACGAGCATTGCGGCAGTCAGTGCGAGGGTCAGCGCTTCCGTGGGGCGGGTACGAATCGAACGATTGTTCCATGGCTGAGGCGCGTGTCACGTATCCGCGTATCCGCGCCCACGCTCAAACACGGCTATCAGTGCGACGAGCAGTAGGGCTGGGTTCTGCGGATCGGCAACAATGGTCCCGTGCTCTCACTCGACTCGATGCTGGCGGATCTCGAATACCTGGTGTCGATCGAGTCGCCATCGCACGACATCGAGGCAATCACCCGATCGGCGGGCGCTGTTCGCGATGTGGTCGAGCGCCGGCTCGGCCGTCATGCCGAACTTATCGACAGCCCCGCCGGTCCGCATGTGCACACCCGATTCGGGTCATCGTCGAGGGTGCTGCTGGTCGGCCACCACGACACGGTTTTCCCGCTCGGTGCGCTGGCCGCGCGGCCGTTCGCCATCGACGACGGCAAGGCCACGGGACCGGGTGTGTTCGACATGAAGGCCGGCATCGTGCTGGCGATTCACGCCCTCACCCTGCTCGACGACCTCGACGGAGTCGAGTTGCTCATCACCTCCGACGAAGAGGTCGGCTCGAAGGCGTCACGAGCACTGATCGAAGAACGCGCACTCGCGTGCGGCGCGGTGCTGGTCATGGAACCGAGCGCCGATGGCGGGGCGTTGAAGACGGCACGAAAGGGCACCGGCACCTTCGAGGTCGTCGTGCACGGTCGTGCCTCGCACGCCGGTCTCGAGCCAGAGAAGGGGATCAACTCGCTTGTCGCCGCTGCGCAACTGATCACGAGGATTGCCACGTTCGGCGATCCCGAGAAGGGCACCACTGTCACGCCCACGGTGGCCATGGCCGGCACGGCTGACAACGTCGTACCAGCGCTGACACGCGTGCGGGTCGATGCCAGGATCGTCACCCAGGACGAGAAGGAGCGCGTCGAGCACCTCATGTCGACGTTGTCCTCCGACCTGCCCGGCGCCGGAGTCGAGGTGACCGGGGGGCTCGACCGTCCGCCGATGCCGGCCTCAGCGTCGGAAAGCCTGTTCTATGTGGCGGAGAAAGCGGCGGCGGCGAAGGGATTGGCCGCTGTCAGCGGCGTGGCTGTTGGTGGTGGCAGCGACGGCAACTTCACCGCGGCGCTCGGTGTGCCCACCCTGGACGGCCTCGGCGCGATCGGTGGGGGCGCTCACGCCGACCACGAGTTCGTCCTGGTCGACACAATGGTCGATCGCGCCAGGCTGCTGGCGGCGATCGTCGCCGAGCTACTTGCCTGAACTGTCCGATTCGCCCGGCAACTCGTCGACTGTGCCGTCACCCGGGCCGCCCTTCAACTCGATGAGGCCGCCGTCGGCGAGGGTGCCGGCATTGCGGTAGACCTCGAGCTTGCTGCGGCTGTCCTCGATGTCGAGGTTGCGCATCGTCAGTTGGCCGATGCGGTCGAGTGGACCAAAGGCCGCGTCGTCGACCTTCTCCATGCTCAATCGATCCGGTGCGTACGTCAGGTGCGGTCCCGTCGTGTCGAGGATCGAATAGTCGTCACCCCGCCGAAGCCGCAAGGTGACCTCGCCGGTGACCGCTGCGCCGACCCATCGCAGCAACGGATCGCGCAGCATCAGGCTCTGAGGATCGAACCAACGGCCCTCGTACAGGAGACGGCCCAGCCGCCGTCCCATCGTGCGGTAGTTCTCGATGGTGTTCTCGTTGTGGATTGCGGTCACGAGACGTTCGTAGGCGATGTGCAACAGCGCCAATCCCGGTCCCTCGTAGATGCCCCGGCTCTTCGCCTCGATGATCCGATTCTCGATCTGGTCGCTCATCCCGAGGCCGTGACGTCCGCCGATGGTGTTGGCCTCTTGAACCAACTCGATCTGAGACCCGAACTCCGCCCCATTGATCGATGTCGGCCAGCCTTCGCTGAAGCCGATCGTCACGATCTCGGCGGCGATCTCGACGTCGTCGCGGTAGTGGGCGACCCCCATGATCGGATCGACGATGTCCATCGACGTGCCCAACTCTTCGAGCGACTTGGCCTCGTGCGTGGCACCCCAGATGTTGGCGTCGGTGGAGTACGCCTTCTCCGTGCTGTCTCGGTACGGCAGACCGTGGGCGATCAAGAACTCGCTCATCTCCTTGCGCCCACCGAGCTCCGTCACAAAGTCGTTGTCGAGCCACGGTTTGTAGATTCGAAGGTTCGGGTTGACCAGCAACCCGTAGCGGTAGAAGCGCTCGATGTCGTTGCCCTTGTAGGTGCTGCCATCGCCCCAGATGTCGACACCGTCTTCGTGCATAGCCCGCACCAGCAAGGTGCCGGTGACGGCGCGCCCGAGTGGAGTGGTGTTGAAGTAGGTCCTGCCGGCGGTGCTGATGTGGAAGGCGCCGCACTGCAGCGCCATCAGCCCTTCGCGGACCAGTTCGGCACGGCAGTCGACGAGGCGGGCCAGCGCTGCCCCGTACTGAGTCGCACGACCCGGAACTCCGATGAGATCGGGCTCGTCGACCTGACCGAGATCCGCTGTGTACGCGTAGGGCAACGCGCCGTTGTGGCGCATCCAGGCAACCGCTGCAGAGGTGTCGAGGCCCCCGCTGAACGCGATCCCGACGCGCTCGCCCTTCGGCAGTGTGGTCAACACCTTCGACATAGACACGAGACGCTACAGGCGAGACCCATCCGAGTGTTTGGAGCCACCCCGGGGGCGCGTGAAACACTCGTTTAGGACCAGCGGGACGCAAACACTCGCACGGGCGGTGGTTTACGCTGCGCACGTGAAGGTGCTGTTCGCCGCGGCCGAGTTCGCCCCGCTGGCCAGGGTCGGCGGACTCGCTGCCGCAGCGGCCGGCCTCGTTGCCGAGCTCCGCCGTCAGGGCGTGGACGTACAGGTGGTCCTCCCGGATTACTTCGCGACCCCACTCCAGCACCAGAGCATTGCGAAGCTCGACGTGCCGGAATGGGCCGGACCTGCGACTGCGCGCACGGGCACTGCACCCGGCGTGGGCAAGATCACGTTGATCGACGCCTTCGGCATCGTCAAGAGCCATCCGTACCTGCAGCCCGATGGCGTCGGCTGGCCCGACAACGATCGGCGTTTCATGGCTTTCTCCGCCGCACTCGCAGCACTGACCACAATCGAAGCCCCCGATGTCTTTCACCTCAACGACTGGCACACGTGCGCCGCGTTGGGACACCTCGCCGAGTTGCCTCCCACGATGTTGACCATTCACACCCTCGGTTACCAAGGGCGCACGAACCCGGGTTGGCTGAAGACGTTGCCGTTCCACACGGCGGCGTTCGAGCAGTGGGGCGACTGCAACCCGTTGCTTGGCGGCATCCGGCTGGCCGATGTGGTTGTCGCCGTCAGCCCGCACTACGCCGCCGAGATCACGACGCCGGCGGGTGGTTTCGGTCTGGATGCTCCATTGCGTGACAGAGGTGATCGCCTCATCGGCGTCCTCAACGGCATCGACGCAGAGGAGTGGGATCCGCAGACCGACCGTCACCTGCGCGTGACCTACTCGTCGAACAACCTCGCCCCCAAGTCGGTCATTCGCTCCGATCTGCTGACCCGTCATGGTCTCGTCGACGGAGGCGGGCCGATGCTGACGATGGTCACCAGGCTGGTGGAGCAGAAGGGCGTCGATCTGGTCCTCCCGCTGACCCCGTTCCTCGAGCATCTGGGGGCGGCGCTGATCGTGCTCGGCGATGGCGATCAGGGTCTGGCGGATGCGCTGACGGCAGCGGCCGCGTCGCATCCCGGCAATGTCGCATTCGTTCGCGGCTACGACGAAGCGTTGGCACATCAACTCTTCGGCGGCGCAGATGTGTTCGTCATGCCGAGTCGTTTGGAGCCGTGTGGCCTGGCACAGATGCAGTCGATGCGCTACGGCACGCTGCCGCTCGTCACCGATGTCGGTGGCCTGCACGACACCGTCGTCGATGTCGACGACGTGCCGACCCGCGGCACGGGTGTAGTTGTGCCGGACCCGAGCTCAGTGGCGTTGATGGATGGCCTGCATCGCGCCGTCAAGGCGTACTCGCAACCGCGTCGCAGAACCGCCATGCAACGGCGTGGGATGGCCATCGATTGGTCGTGGAAGCGACCTGCCGCGTCGCACGTCGACTGGTATCAGCGGCTGGTCGCCGAGAAGGTCTAAGGGCGTGTGTTGCATTGAGCCGTTGGAATCTCGGGGTTGAGCAGGCGCTCCGTCGGTGGTGTTGTGTGGAATCTGGTGGAGATCGGTGCGATGTGACACCCTTCTGACACGATCAGGTCATGCGCGGAACCTCGGCAGACGCCGCTGACATCGAGGCGACCGAAACCGACAAGACTCTGGTGTCGCACACCGGGCATGTGCTGTCCAGGAACAGGGCGTTCCGGTTTGCTGCCGATCTCACCGTCGCCCAGTCGCAAGAGTTCCTGATGTGTGCGGGGGCACGCCGGTACATGTTCAACCATCACATCGGTCGAGTGAAGGCCAACCTCGACGTTCGCCGGACCGAAGCAGCCGCCGGCTTAGACAAGGACGAGATGACGGGTTCCCTGTCGTGGTCGAAGGTGTCGTTCATCAACGAATGCAATGCATGGAAGAACGGCCAGCTCGACACGTCGCCGATCAACGAGGACGGGACGCGTGGGCTCCACTGGCGGCATGAGGTGCCCGCTGACGTGTTCGAATGTGCGTCAGCTGACGCGGCGCAGGCGTTGGCGAACTTCTCGAACTCGGTGAGCGGTGTCCGCAACGGCAAGAAGGCCGGGTTCGCCGGCTTCAAGAAACTGCACCGGACTACACCGTCATTCCGGCTGCGATCAAAGTCCAGACCGGGCGCGTCATCGCCGGTTCGAGTGGCGGGCCCTCACACGATTCGACTGCAAAAGTTGCGCGAGGTCCGGGTTCACGGTTGCACCAGGGAGTTGCGCCGGATGATGTCGGCCGGCCGGTTCCATGTCCAGTCAGTGACCGTCAAGTTCGAACAGGGCAAATGGTGGATCTCGGTCGAAGGTGTCGCCGCTGTGTTCCACCACGAACGCCGCAGCCGTGTGGGCAGGCATGTCAAGCCGGCCGGTGTGGATCGTGGCGTGAAAGATCTTGCTGTGTTCGCCGATGTCGATGGTGACGTGCTGCACGTCGCGAAGGCGGTGAAATCGTTGCAGAACGCACAGGTCCAACTGAAGCGCGCCAATCAGGCAATGTCGAGAACCAAGACAGGGTCCAACGGTCGCACCAAAGCACGAAACCGCCTCACCCGGATCCATGCACGAATCAAATGGCTCCGACAAGACGCCATGCACAATGTCTCGCACTGGGCGGCCACGAACCTGTCACGTCTCACGATCGAGGACTTGAACATCGCCGGAATGGTCCAGCTCCGATCGCTCGCAAAGACCGTGTCTGATGCGGCGATGGGTGAGCTGGGTCGGCAAGTCAAGTACAAGGCCAGCTGGTACGGGCTCGAACTCGTCGAAGCAGACCGATGGTTCCCATCCACGAAGACGTGCTCCGGTTGCGGCACCGTCAAAGCCGAGATGAGTCTTTCCGAACGCACGTATGAATGCCGGACGTGTGGTGTCTCGTTGGGTCGTGATGTGAACGCGGCGATCAACTTGGCCCGCTGGCCAGATCGAAACAGAAATCTGCCACCGCTCGCGGCGGCTGCCTGACCCCCTTCACGGGTCTGCACCGCCAAGCAGGCGGGAAGAGCTGATCGTCACCCTGCAATCCTGGGGCGCTGGATCGGAACCGACAGAAGTTCTCGCAAGAGGCGGTCGGACGGTGAACGAGAACCATCCGCTTCTGGCGGTGGTCAAGGGGAACCGGTGCGTTCAAATAGAACACACGCTGTAACGTGCGGCACCATGGCTGTACCCAACGTTCTGGTGGTGGTGCTGGCGGGTGGGGAAGGCAGGCGGTTGGCACCCAGAAGCAGGGGGAGGCAGGAAACGCTATTCATGGCAGGACTTTCCTTGGCC
>JANMMQ010000187.1:0-3853 GCA_031373465.1 Ilumatobacteraceae bacterium
CCTTCTCGTCATCGGTGAGCGTCATGACCCGCAACGCCAGGATCTCGTCGATTTCGGTCGAGTCGCAGAAATCGCCGGCGCTCTCCGGCGCGACTGCGGGGAAGTCGTAGAGGATGATGGGCGACGACAGCATCACGTCGCTGGTATCCGCGTTGCCGATCAGGACCGGGAAGGTGCCGTCGTTGTCGCACGTCGCAACTGCTGCTTCGGCGCCCGCTCGTGGCTCGAGCAATGACACGAATGACGCATCGTCGACGGCGAGCAGCGTGTGCACGGCGATCAATGACTTGCGCATCACCGAATCGCGATCCGTCGGCGCGTCGTCGGCCCAGTCGGTCGCGTTCTCGACGGCGATCGACACCTTGAGCGAGTTGCTGTCCTCGTCGGCGCGGCGAGCCGCGAGTTTAACGAGTCCGCGCACCTCCTCGCGCCGCCTGACGGCTCGGCCCACGAGGGACCCGCGGTGGTCGCGCAGCAGCTCCACATCCTCGCCCGCGGCGAGCGTGAACGGATGGCTGCTGGTGGCATGGTCCGATGCCACCAAAGAGTGGGTCGGGATGTCGATCTCGCGGTCGACGGCCTCGTCCCACGGCACCAAGGTGCTGTCACCGAGTTGCAGTGAATCGACCCGCGAATACGACGCTCCCTCGTCATCGGTCGCCTCGACCTCGCGATGTTGTATCTGCAGACATCTGATCCGCACGGTCAGCTGCGGCCCTGCACCTGGATCGACGATCACCTCACTGCGCATGGCCGAACGCTCCGAGCCTGCGGACCGGCAATAGCCGGGCGGAGCGAGGACACCGAATTGCCAACGCAGCTGGTTCTTCTGCGCGGAGGCTCGGTAGGGGTACAGGACGTAACCCTCGTAGAGGAGGGTATCGGCGACGAGCCGGGCGGTCGCGAAGCGGTCCGTCGACTGCGCGACCTGGTCGGGCACGGACATCTTCACGTGTCCTCCCCGGCCTCTTTCAGCAACCGTTCGAAGGTCTCGTCCCAGGTCAGCAGGGCTCGCGCGGCCTTGTACCTCTGCAACGCATCGAGCGTCTCGCGGCCCAATCGCAACCAGCCGGCGTTGGGGAAGTAGAGGTCCATCATGTCCCGCCACAGGGCGACTGGTAGCCGGTACGACGCCTCCTCGCTCCACGAGACGGGCACCACGCTGAGCCGAAAGGCGCTGGTGCCGAACGCCGTACCGGAGAACAGCAACACGATGGGAATCTCGCCACTCGCCAGCGAATGCATGTACTTGGCAGCAGCGATCTCGAAGTCGTAGGTGCAGGCGATGGGCATATCGACCTCGGTGGCGCCGACGAAACCGGGGACCACCATGCTGACGTTGGTCCACAGGAACGGTCGGAGCGTCTCGCCCCACCGAGGAGTCTCGCCGAACAGTTCCGTGAGGCGACGCTCCTCGTCGGCTTCATAGTGGCGACGCTTCGGTTCGATCATGATCTGGCTGCGTAGCGCGAGGGCATGAACCGGCTCGCCGTCGGCCGCAACGATTCGCAGCCGCAGCACCAGCGTGGGAACTGCCGCGTAGGCCTCTACACGTGACCCGATGACCTCGAACGAGACGGGGCTCACCGGTGTAGCTCCTCGCTGTTCGTGGTCCACGCCGGCTGAGCCTTGCTGCGTACGCGATCGAAGAACGCATCGAGCGCGGCATGCGCCTCGGTGCCTCCGTCGAAGCCCTTCCACAACCTTCGCAGCTCACCGACGAGCTCATAACAGACGTCGATGGGCACGAGGAAGCATTCCGCCTGGACCGTGTCAACACCTGACCCGTCGGCAACACCTGAGCCAACGGTGTCCTGAAGATCTACGGACCGTCGATCCGCGCTGCGAACCAAGAACGCCTCGACGTCGGGCTGGAGCGTAGCCAGCGCCGGGTTGGTCCCGACGACCTCGTCCCACGAGTCGAGTGACAACATCGATTCGGTCGCGCCCGCCGGGCCGGGGTAGAACGCGGCGATGTGGTTCAGCGACGAGTTCATGAAGAAGAACGCGACACCGACGGGGATCTGCATTGCGTCCCATTGAGCGCTCGACAGCGTAAAATCAGCGAAGGATAGGAACCGATCGGGCACGGCGCGGAACCGGTTGCCGCCTGAGCCTTGAGGGGAGAACACGAGGTAGCACGGCCGGCACGCGCACATCAGCGAACGTGACTCGAGGTCCACCACGTGGTTGTGCTCATCGGGGATCAACTGAGCGCACAGCTCGCAACGCTCGCCCGGTCGCGGTTTTGGCTGAAGCGGCATCTCGCGGATCCGCCTCAGGATTGAACTGAGCGGCTGTGGACCGCTCACGACACCGTTACGTCCGGTGCGAACGCTGCGCCGCACCCGGTGGCAGGATCGAAAGCTCCCACCGGTTTCGTGCCGAGCACGATCGGTATGGCTGTCGGCGCCAGATCGGGCGAATGATCTAGCTCCGACGGTTCTTCGACGTCGATGATCATGATTTCCGGTGCGGCGTCGAGGATGGCTCGTTCGACCGTCGTTCGCAGCGTGATTGCCGAGGACGGACAGCCGTCGCAGCTCCCCAGCAGACGCAGCCGCACGGCACCGACCCTCTCGTCGATGTCGAGCAGCTCCACGTCGCCGCCGTGACCGGCCAGGAACGGGCGCACCTTCTCGAGCGCGTTCGCGATGCGCGTCTCGAGCTCCTCGGGATGCAGCCCATTGGCAACGAGCAGGCTGGCCAGCAGATCATCGGCGATGATGTGCTGGCTCAGCTCGGGCGCGTGCTCATCGACCAGTTCCATGACCCTTGCCAGCGCGGTGCCGTAGAGCTCGTTGAACAGCTGCAGCAGCTCGACCGCCTGATCGAATACGCGCGGATCCGCTCTTGCCCGAAGTTGTTCGAGCTTGTGATCGATGTCGTCTCCGACGCTGGATTCGTAGGTCACACTCAGGCCAGATCCTCGTAGTTGTACGTCGTGGGGGAGTGCACCTTGTTGAGCGTGTGCCCCTTGCCCATGTACATGTGTACACCACATGGCAGGCATGGGTCGAAGCTGCGCACGGTGCGCATGATGTCAATGCCCTTGAAGTGCTCGAGGTCGTTCTCCTCGAAGATCGGGCATCCCTGCACGGCGTCCTCGTACGGTCCCGGCGTGCCGTAGACATCGCGGGGGTTGGCGTTCCAAGGCGTCGGCGGATACGGGTGGTAGTTGGCGATCCTCCCATCGCGAATCACCATGTGGTGCGACAGGACACCGCGGACAGCTTCCGTGAAACCGCAGCCGATGCCTTCGTCGGGCACCTTGAAGGACTCCCATGTCTTGGTCTTGCCGGCTCGGACGTCGGCAAGCGCCTTGTCGAGGAAGTGCAATGCAGCGGCAGCCGAATAGGCCTGGAAGTAGGTCCTGGCCCTGTTGCGCTCGATGGTGTTCGACCACTTGGGGATCTTCCACTCGAAGCTCACCGGGCCCTTCAGGGCGGTCTTCGGCAGGTTGATCTGCACACTCGTGCCGGTGGCCTTGACGTACCCGCCCAGATCCACCAACCCTGACAATGCCGTTGACCACAGGCGGGCCAGCGGGCCGCCGCCGGTGTCGAGCGCGAGGTGATCCTTGCCGTCGTACCAACGTGGCGACATGACCCAGCTGTAGTTGGCGTCGAAGTCGCGCTTCTGCGGCCGAGGGATCGTCGTCTGGTTCCACGGGTGGTTGCGATGAACCGGGTTCCCGAGCGGATCCTTGGTCACGAAGATCTCTTGGTCTTCCCAGCTCTGGTAGTAGGAGCTGCCGAGGAGGATGCGAATGCCGAGGTTGATGTCGACGAGGTCGTTGGTGACCAACTTGCCGTCGACGACAACGCCAGGCCCCTCATCCAGCCGGCGCTTC
>JANMMQ010000212.1:0-2253 GCA_031373465.1 Ilumatobacteraceae bacterium
TGCGGATCGCCTGGTCATTCGGGAAAGTGTAGGAGGGCAGCCCGGACTGTGGCACGCCGCCACACTCTGCAACGGCTCGCTAGGGTCTCGCTATGGCCGATCGGACAGCTCAGATCGTTGGATCGATCGACCTTGCGACCACGAAAGGTCTCGAGCTCGGCCCGCTCACCAGCCCGGTGGTGCGCCGGTCGGACGGCGACGTCCGCTACCTCGACCACGTCGATACCGAGACGTTGCGCGCCCGTTACGCCAGCCATGAGGGCTTCGACATCGATGCAATCGTGCCCATCGATTACGCCATCGGTGAGGCCTCGATCCGCGCTGCTGTCGGCGACGATGCGCCGTTCGACTACGTCATCGCCTCGCACGTCATCGAGCACGTCCCCGACCTGATCGCATGGCTGCACGACGTGCGCAGCGTGCTGGCCGACGGGGGAGTGCTGTCGTTGGCCATCCCCGACCACCGGCGCTGCTTCGATGCGTTGCGGACTCCGACAGTCGCCGCCGATGTGGTGCAGGCCCACCTCGATCACGCGACCGTTCCGTCGCCGCGTCATGTCTTCGACCACTACTCGTCGGCGGTGCTGTGGCGCGGTCAGATCGGTTGGGGAGAAGAGCCGCCGTTCGACGAGTTGGTGCATGTGCACGGCGAAGCGGAGGCCCTGGAACGCGCAACTGCTGCGGTCTCGAAAGGCGAGTACATCGACGTGCATTGCTGGGTCTTCACGCCGCAGTCCTTCTGCAGACTGATGGGCTCGCTGCAGCGTCTGCAGCTCGTGCCGTTCTCCGTCGAATCGGTCACCGACACGATCGGCGGTGAGTTCTTCGCCACACTTCGCCCAGCTGAGCCGTCGGCCGCGACGGTGCCACCCGTCGGGGAAGGTTCACCCCGCGCCGCAGAAGGCGCGTTGCTCGGGAAGGAACTGTCGACCACACGCGCTGCGCTCGACAAGGCCTCCGCCGAGTTGGTGGCGATGGAGAACAGCCGGTCGTGGAAGATCACCCGACCTCTGCGCAAGTTCAACGCGCTGCGCGCCCGACGAGCGCGATGAGTGTCGGCTCGAGCGTCCGACGAATGCTGGGTCCTCGGCTCGAGCGCGTCGCCGCAGATCGCTACCGTCGATTGTTCGTCGACCTCGATGCGCTCGCCAACACAATCGCCGGGCTCGGCTCGTTCGGATCCGTGATCGAAGTCGGCTGCGGCGAGGGTGCGTTGCTCTCACGCCTGATGGACGCCCTCGGTACTGACGCAACAGCAGTCGGCATCGACATCGCCGCCAACCCGGGGCACGGGTATTCGGGACGCAACCCGAACGTGGTGTTTCGCCAGGCCGCTGTTGCCGAGCTGGTCGCCGAGGGCCGACGATTCGATCTCGTCGTCGTGTCCGATGTGCTCCATCACATCCCGCCGACCGAGCGGATCGCATTCCTCGAGTCGTGCCGCGAGCTCCTCGCGCCAAACGGCACGATTGTGGTGAAGGAATGGGTGCGCCGGCGCAACATCGCCCATCTCGCCGCGTACACATCGGATCGTTATGTCAGCGGCGACAGGGGCGTGCAGTTCTACACACAGGACGAACTGCAAACCGTCTTCTCCGACGTCTTTCGCGTCGACGGTCTGCCCCTGATCACGAGCCACACCCGCCCGCACTGGAACAACGTCGTGATGGCCACGACCCGGAACACCTGAGGAGTGAACATGGACTTCTCGCGTCGTGGATGCAGCCCGAAAAAGTGGCCACGCCGATGATGTTCAAACCCGGCTCGTCAACCGTTGTGGCGGAACCGCTCGGGGTGGCCTGTGTGATCGCACCATGGAACTACCCGGTGCAGTTGCTGCTCATGCCTATGGTTGCGGCAATCGCTGCCGGCAACGCTGTCGTCGGCAAGCCGACCGAGCTCGCGCCGCACACAGCAGACGAGCTGGCATCACTGATCGAGGCGATCGACGACCCGGCCATCGCCGTTGTGCAAGGTGGAGTCGCCGAATCCACCGAGCTGCTTGCCCAGCGCTTCGATCACATCCTCTACACAGGGAACAGCCGGGTGGCACGAATCGTGATGCGCGCCGCGGCCGAGCGTCTCACGCCGGTCACGCTTGAATTGGGCGGCGAGAGCCCAGCGATCGTCAGCCGCCCTGCGAACATCGATGTTGCGGCGCGACGGATCGCCTGGGGCAAGGTCCTCAACGCCGGACAGACGTGCATCGCCCCCGATTACGTGTTGGTCGAGAGCCCGGTTCACGATGAGTTG
>JANMMQ010000231.1:0-1518 GCA_031373465.1 Ilumatobacteraceae bacterium
CCACGGTCTGGTCGGCAATCGAGTCACTTGGATCGTAGTCGGGCTCGCGCGGATCGTTCTTGATCTCGACGTTGACCCACATGCCCCCACAGGCATCCAGCGCGGTCTGCAGATCGGGGATGTGCGCCGGGAGATCGGCGGCTGCCAGGTCGACGATCGCCTGGCGATTCTCTGACCCCTGTACTGGGAGGTAGGGATCGTGATGGACGATCAGAACCCGGTCGGCGGTTCGCCGTACGTCGAGCTCCACCGCATCGCTGCCCAACGCCGCGGCGAGGGCAAACGCCTCGACCGTGTTTTCCCGCTCGGCGCGCGAAGCGCCTCTGTGGGCGACTACCTGTGTCATAGATACCCCCCATCTCTAGGAACTATGCCGGAGAACATGCCGCTACCCCTTGTCAACCGATGATTTGTTTCCTAGGTTTGGCAGCACTGTGCACACCGCCGTCGAGAGTCCGTCTTTCTGTCTCCGGTCTGCACGTGAAAATTCTCACAATTCGCCCAAGTGGAGTCGATCGTGACCATTCTTGCGTCCAGCCTGACACTTGCCAATGCCGACTACACGTGGCGAGTCGATGCGATATGCCGCGACACCGATCCGGAGCTGTTCTTCCCGATCGGCACCACCGGTTATGCACTGCTGCAGATAGCGCGAGCCAAAGAGGTGTGCGGGCAGTGTCCTGTACAGCGCGACTGCCTCGACTACGCACTCGAGACGAACCAGGACTCCGGTATCTGGGGCGGCACGTCCGAAGAAGAGCGCCGCGTGCTGCGGCGCCAGTACGTCGCCCGCCAGAAGGCCGCCGGCTGAACGAGTCTCAAATGGGCACCGCGAGATCGACGACCGTTCCCGCGCCCTTCGGTTGATCACCGAGGCCTGCAGCCGCAAAGTCTTCGGGCATGCCGGAACGCATCATGATGGTGCCCGCCAATTCGGTCGTCACCAACGTGCGCACGATCGACAGGCCGAGCCCCGTGGCCTTGTTCAGCTCGAAGTGTGAGTCAAGGCCGCGACCGTCGTTGATCACTCGAATGTTGAGCTGATCGTCGCTGGGGTTGAGCTGCACGACGACATCACCACCGTTGCTGCCCTCGGGGAACCCGTGGTCGACGGCGTTCTGCAACAACTCGGTCAGTACAACCGACAGCGGCGTCGCAATCGTGGACGGCAGCCGCCCACCATCACCTTGAACCGTGAACCGCACGGGACGGTCCGGTGATTGGAGGCCTTCCTCGGCGAGGCGGAGCAACGGACGAACGATCTCGAGGAACGCCATGTCGTCGCCCGGTTCGCGAGACAACGTCTCATGGACCAGAGCGATTGTGCGAATCCGCCGGACCGACTCGGCGACAGCAGCTTTGGCTTCAGGCGACTCAAGACGCCGGCCCTGCAATCGCAGCAGGGACGAGATCGTCTGCAGGTTGTTCTTCACCCTGTGATGAATCTCGCGAATCGTCGCATCCTTCGACAGCAGCAACTTGTCGCGCTTGCGCACCTCGGTGACGTCGCGCAGCAGA
>JANMMQ010000194.1:0-1940 GCA_031373465.1 Ilumatobacteraceae bacterium
CGCACCCTGCCAATCGGCCACGTCGTCACCGTTGACGATCGCTTCGCCTCCGAGGGCTTCGATCTCTTCGACGACCTGCTGTGCCGGCGTCATGTCGGTGCCGGTTCCATCGTTGGCTCCGCCGAGATCATTGACGACGACGCGGGCACCTTCGCGTGCGAACAGCAACGCGTGTTCCCGACCGATTCCGCGTCCTGCTCCGGTGATGATTGCGACTCGGCCGTCGAGCGATCCCATGCCAACCTCCTCCCAGACGAAGGCACGCTAGCCATCGAGACCGACGCGAATGAACTCTAAGCCAAGGTGATGTCGATGGCGGAGCCTCGAGGGAGCAGCTGGGCCGGCAGCACCGACACACCCCGGTATTGCGCGTCGACGAGCACACCGGCCGTGTTGCCGTTGACAGTGCCGACGACGAGGCCGGCGGCTGTCAGCGCGTCCGTCGCTTGCTGCAACGTGAGTCCGCCCAGTGGAGGAACGGCCACGATGTCGGGACCCTTCGACACAGCAACGCTGATGACTGCGCCGCGATCGACAGTCGTGCCGGTAGCCAGGTCTTGGCGACCGATCAGTCCGACGGCCGTGCTGTCATTGAACTCCGGCGCGTGCTGGGCGAGCACGAGTCCTTGCTCGGCGAGAGTCGCCGTTGCCTGCTCGATGGTCATGCCGACGAGGTTGGGCACGACGCGCGGTTGCGGACCCGCAGACGGCACCACGGACACGGTGGTGCCGGGCGTGACGGTGTCGCCCGCTTTCAACCCGGGTTGTTCGGGCACCATCCAGCTGATCACCGTTCCCGCGGGAACCGTTTCGTCGAAGACCGGGTCGGCTTGTTTCAAGACGAGCCCGAGGTCCTCGAGACTGGTAGTCGCTTGTTCGAGCGTCAGGCCGACGAGATCGGGAAGAGCTCGCGGGGCGGGACCGGAGCTGACGACGAGTTGGAACGGCTTGCGCTGTTGGAGCGAAGTCGCCTCGACCGGTCGGGTGCGGATCACGATGCCTGTCGGAACCTCGTCGCTGGCTTCGCGGGTGACGACCGTATCCCAGTCGAAACCCGAGATCTGGTTCAGTGCCTCGGCCTCGGTGAGCCCGGCGAGACGAGGAACCTGATACGTGTGGGTGCGGTCTCTTGTGACGACGTAGAAGACTCCTCCCGCGACGGCCGCCAGCACGAGGACGAGTGGCAGAAGCCACCTGAACACCCTGCGGCGGCGCCTCGGTGGCACGGCTTCCGGTTCGGCCGCAGCCGGTCGGGCTTGACCCGATGTCATCTCGTCGGCAGTTGGCACGTACACGGTGGTCTCGGGCGGAGGTGCCGGCGGTAGCGGGTCGACGGGCACTGGCGGCGGAAGCGGCGGACGCGAGTTCCCAGCCGGCGATTCGGCGAACAGCCCGGAGTTGGGGAGGTTGATCGGAGCAGGTCGGGGCAACTTCTCGGCCCCCTGCACAAGGGCACGCCCGAATTCAGCCGCCGAGTAACGATCCTCCGGCGAAGGGCGGCCGGCACGCTCGAGCACTGCGGCAAGCGGGCCGAGATCCGCAGACACCGGCATCAACCGCCCAATCCGGTTCGACAGCGTTGCAACGGTCGAATCGCCGGCAAACGGAACCGAGCCCGACATCGACTCCAGCATCGTCAGGCACAACGAGTAGACGTCGCCCTTCGGGCCACGGATCCCTGATTCAGCGAGCTCGGGCGCGGCATACATCGCCAAGGCGTTGCTGACGTGTACGCGGTCGGTCCATAGAGCCTCGCCCACCACATTGGCGAGGCCGACATCGGTGACTCTCAATCGATGGTCGTCACCGAACACCAAAGTGGATGGTCGGATGTCGCCGTGCACCATTCCCTGCCGGTGGATCGCGTCGAGCGCCTTGCACGTCTCGAGGCCGACCATCAACGCCTGCGATGGAGTGAGCGTTCGACCGCGGTCGAGATA
>JANMMQ010000343.1:0-12216 GCA_031373465.1 Ilumatobacteraceae bacterium
CCCGATCGGTCGAGTCGCATGGGAGCTTCTACGGGTGTGCCGCGAACACCTCAACGATGACGGAATCGTCGTGATACATGGCGGAAGCGGACCCGCAGAGCGCCGCAGAGCGCCGCAGAGCGCCGCAGTCGCCGCCGGCGCTACCAGTGGGCTACGAAATCGTGCGGGGTTGCTCGCGTGGCCACTGACGCGGCGACTCGAGGCCGATCTTCTCGCCCGCGTAACGCACGAACTCGATCCTGCGACCTTCAAAGTCGCCTTCGAGGCGGACTCCCAGTTTCATCTGCGCGAAGCGCTCACCCTCGTTCGTGAACAAAGCAGCCGGGCCGACCGTTCGAGATCATTGGGCGGGTAGTCCATCGATCGCGGCGCCGACGCTCCCCGTGGACGCATTACTCGACGAAATCTCCCACGCTCAGCCGATCTCTCGTGACGCCCACGCCCCCGCCCTTCGAGAACCCGTAACAGACCACGAGAAATCACGGTGCAATACTGGGCGCCGTGGACACCGCCACGTCGGGCAGCCCGATGCGCCTCGCCGCTATCTGGCGTTACCCAGTGAAGTCGCTCCAGGGCGAGCAGCTCTCCGAAGCGGTTCTCGACAGCAACGGGCTACGAGCAGACCGGTGTTGGGGAATCCGCGACGAGACCACCGGCAAGATCCTCACCGGGCGTCGCGAGCCGCAGTTACTCCTCGCTGCCGCGTCCCTCTCGGATGACAACGCCGAGCCCGACATCGTGCTGCCATCGGGCGAGGTGTGTCGCGGAGCAGGGCCCGAAACTGACGCCGCTCTGTCGGACTGGCTCAATCGGCCCGTCACGCTCGTCGGCTCGGTCGGTGCGCAAGGAGGCCGGGCCGAGTACTTCGCCGACGCGACCGACGACAGCAGCGCAGCCATCGAGTGGACGAT
The DNA here is from genome assembly GCA_031373465.1 of Ilumatobacteraceae bacterium. Taxonomy (GTDB): domain Bacteria; phylum Actinomycetota; class Acidimicrobiia; order Acidimicrobiales; family Ilumatobacteraceae; genus JAENVT01. The sequence goes on from JANMMQ010000343.1 coordinate 912, forward strand.
GCCACCGGATCGGTTCGTCGACTCCGCTGCCATCTTGTTGCTGACGACGGCGAGTCTTCGGACAGGTGAAGGGCTGTACCTAGCGGGAGATTGGGGCGTGCGCCGATTCCGACCGAATCTCCTGGTCGATGTGGGCGCCGAGGCCGACGGCTGGGTCGAGGACACTTGGTGTGGGGACACCGTCAACATCGGCGCGGCTGTACTCGAGCCTCGCCAGGGTTGCGTTCGCTGCACGATGGTGACCCGACCGCAACCGCAGCTCGTCCGGGACCTTGACATATACAGGACCATCTCGCGGCACCACAACGGCACCTTCGGCGTGTGGTCGGACGTGCACACGCCGGCAACCGTCGCAGTCGGTGACCCGGTGATGGTCACCGCCTCGACGTAGCCGGCGGACTGACGAGCCGGCCACATGAGCGACTGGGTCCTGCATGTTGACCTCGACCAGTTCCTCGCCGCGGTCGAGGTGCGCCGTCGACCGGAGCTGCGCGGTCTGCCGGTGGTCGTAGGCGGCGATGGGAATCCGAGGCGGCCGCGCCAGGTCGTCGCCACCGCGTCCTATGAGGCCCGCAAGTTCGGGGTTCGCAGTGGGATGCCGCTCGCCACGGCGTTGCGCCGGTGTCCTGACGCGGTCTTCTTGCCGTCGGACCGCCCGGCCTACGACGCGGCGTCGGCCGAGGTGATGGCGACGCTGCGGACGTTGCCCGCGACGGTCGAGGTGTGGGGTTGGGACGAGGCGTTTCTCGGCGTCTCGACCGATGATCCCGAGGCGTTCGCCGACGAGATACTGACCCGCGTCGCCGCAACCACGGGTCTGTCCTGCGCTGTCGGCATCGGGGACACTCGTCTGCTGGCCAAGACGGCGACCGGTTTCGGCAAGCCTGGTGGTATCGCCCGGCTGACGCGCGGCGAGTGGATTCCGACGATGGGCGCGAAACCGGTAACAGCGATCTGGGGCATCGGCAGTCGCATGGCTGCCCGTCTCGCTGAGCTCGGCATCGCCACTGTCGAGGACCTTGCCCGCGCCGATCACGAGCAACTCGCACGCAGCTTTGGTCCCACGATCGGCCCGCACCTGCGCGTGCTCGGGCTGGGCGGCGACGACTCGCCGATCGTCGACGAGCCGTACATCGCTCGCGGGCGCAGCAAGGAAGAGACGTTCATCACCGACGTCGCCGACGCCGCGGCGATCGCCGCCCACGTGGAGCGGCTGGCGAGGGAAGTCGCGGCTGAGGTGATTGCCGAGGGCCGACGGGTCACTCATGTGGCCGTGAAAGTGCGCACGTCGAACTTCTTCACTCGCACCAAGATCAGCAAGCTTCCGTCTTCGACCACTGACCTCGACGACGTCGCCGTAATGGCGACAGCGGTGCTCGCCAGATTCGGAGAGCTTCGTCCGGTCCGCCTACTCGGTGTCCGCGTCGTTCTGGAGATGCCGGCGTGATCGAACGGTGGTTCGTCGAAGCAACGCGGCGCTATTCAGCGGTTCGAGCTGCCTCGAGATCGGCGATCACATCGTCGGCGTGGGACGCGACATCGGTGACCTCGTAGCGCCGGTGGATCACGCCATCGGGATCGATCAGATAACTGTGGCGCATGGGGTACTCGGGGTACTTGTCGTCCGGTGCGCGAGCGACTTCGTAGTTCGTTCCGACCGCGCGATCCGAGTCGCTCAACAGACGGAACGGGAAGTTCTGCGCTTCGGCAAACGCAAGGTTCTCGTCCGGTCTGTCGAAGGAAGCGCCGAGGATGACGGCATCTAGCTCTTCGAATCGGTGGGCGCTGTCACGCAGGCCCTGTCCCTGGATCGTTCAACCGCGCGTCGAGGCCTTCGGGTACCACCACAGCAGCACCCACTTACCGCGCAGATCGCTGAGCCGGACATTTGTACCGTGTTGATCGGGCAGTTCGAAGTCAGGCGCAACGGAGTTCAACGTGAGCATGGTCAGAGTCTCGCAGACCGCAATGGGACTGACCGCAACGGATCACGGTCAACGCAACGGGCCGCGCAGCACGGCGTTGGCGGCGTGGAAGCCACACATGCCGTGCACGCCCGGACCGGGCGGCGTCGACGACGAGCACAGCCACACTGCTGGATCGCTGGTGCTGTATGGACGAAAGGTCAACGATGGTCGGGCGACCGCGCGTAGACCGCCATTCCATCCACCGGCGATGTCGCCGCCGATGTAGTTCGGGTTGTGCTCCTCGAGCCATGCGGGGTTGGCCACGTGGCGGGCCAGGATGAGATCGCCGAAACCGGGGGCGAAGCGTTCGATCTGTCGCTCGATGGCCCCAGCCATGTCGACGTCGGAACCGTTGGGCACATGGCAGTACGCCCACAACGTGTGCTTGCCCTCAGGAGCGCGGGTGTGGTCGAAGAGGGACTGCTGGGCGATGAGTACGAAGGGCCGTTCGGGAATCCGGCCCGAGGCAACCTCGTGCTCGGCGGCCGCTGCGTCAGCGGCGGTGCCGACGACATGCACGGTTCCGGCTCGCCCCGCTGACTCGTTGAGCCACGGCACCGGCCCGGCTAGCGCGTAGTCGACCTTGAACGCAGCGGGACCGTGACGAAAACGTTGGAGCCGCCGCTGCTCGCGAGCTGCGAGACGACTTTCGGCGATCGTCGCCAGATCGCGTGGCGCGACATCGAGCATCACGACGCGAGCGGCCGGAAGATCGTCGAGCGAGCGAACGCGATGGCCGGTCTCGATCGTGCCGTCGAGCGATCGCAGATACGAAGCGAGCGCGCCGGCGATCGCCTGAGAACCTCCGGCGGCAATCGGCCAACCGACCGCGTGTGCAGAGGCGAGCAGGACAAGTCCGAAGCTGGCGGTCAGCGGTTTACCGAGCGGCAGAAATGCATGCGCCGCACACCCGGCGAACAACGCGCGCGCTTCGTCAGTCTCGAACCATCGTCGCTCCAGCGCGGCTGCGGGCGCGAGCGCCGGCAACCCGAAGCGGGCAAGGGCAAGTGGGTGACGCGGCACACGCACCAGAGGCGCGAGAAGCATCGGTGCCAGCACATCCCAGCGACCTGCCAGCGAGCCGATGTGCCGCCGCCATGCATCAGCGTCGACGCCCATCCCGACTGCCGTGCGTTCGAGATCGCGCCACACCACGCCGGCGCGCCCGTCGGGCAGCGGATGGGCCAACGTGACATCGGGGTAGATCCACTGCAACCCGTGCTGTGCGAGTGGCAGCGAGCTCAGGAACGGTGAACCGGCGGCAAGCGGGTGTATCGCCGAGCAGATGTCGTGATGAAATCCGGGAAGCGTGAGCTCCGCAGTGCGCGCTCCGCCACCGATGGTCGATGCCGCCTCGACCAGGTGGACGGACTTCCCCGCCGCAGCCAGGGTCACAGCGGCAGCGAGCCCGTTCGGACCGGCTCCGACGATCACTGCATCGAGGCTCGGTCGCACCTGCGTGTCCTCCTTCCTTCCCGGCGCGGCCGCCTAGGCTTGCCTGGTGCCGATCCGGATTGTCGTCGCCGAGGACAACGTGTTGCTTCGCGACGGGCTGGTACGGCTGATCTCATCCGTTGCCGACTTCGAGCTCGCTGGATCGTGCGGAACCTACGACGACCTCCGGGACCTCGTCGAGCAGACGAATCCGGACGTGGTGGTCACCGACATTCGGATGCCGCCGACCGGCACCGACGAAGGCATTCGCATCGCCACAGCGTTGCGAACGAGCCATCCGGAGACCGGGGTCGTGGTGCTGAGCCAGTACGCCTCCCCCGCGTACGCGATGGCCCTTCTCGCCGAGGGCTCTCATCGACGCGCGTATCTCCTGAAGGACCGCGTCGCCGATGTCGATGATCTCGTCGCTGCCATTCGACAGGTCCATGAAGGTGGCGCGGTGATCGATCCGAAGGTCGTCGAGCAGATCGTCGGTGGTTCCATCCGTCGTTCGCGCTCGCCACTCGAACAACTGACCAAACGCGAGCGGGAGATCCTCGGCGAGATGGCACAGGGGAAATCCAACGCGGCGATCGCCGCAACGCTGATCCTCTCGGAGCGCGCGGTCGAGAAGCACACCAACTCGATCTTCTCCAAGCTGCTGTTGACCGAGGAGCGCGATGTGAACAGGCGAGTCAGGGCAGTCCTGATGTACCTCACCGAAGGTGATGCTGACCACACCCCTGCTGACGTAGCAGCACGGTTCCCCGGGCACCGCTGAAGGAGAGATCATGACGGGGCCATGGAGGTCACGATGGAGCAAGCGAATGAGTCGCCCGACACCGGCGCGGACCCCGTGCAGGTTCTCGTCGTCGACGACCAAGCGCCGTTCCGCGTCGCCGCAAAGGCTGTGATCGCGAGGGTGAAGGGGTTCGCGTGGGCGGGTGAGGCGACGTCTGGCGAAGAGGCGGTCGAGCTCGTTGACGCCCTGCGCCCCTCGCTGGTGCTCATGGATATCAACATGGGTGCAATGGACGGGTTGGAAGCTACGCGAATCATCACCGCGGCGCACCCCGAGACGCTCGTATTCCTTGTCTCCACATATCCCCACGATGACATGCCGTCAGCCGCACACACGTGTGGGGCCGCCGCGTATCTCAACAAGGACGAGCTGTCGCCACGCGCCGTTCGCAAGCTGTGGGATGCCGGCGGCGATCCGGCCTGGCCCCTCACTCCGAGCTGAACCGCTGCCTCATCAGCGCAGCGGGACATCGCCTCGTATGGTCGTACCGGCGCCAACAGCGGAGACGACCTCCATTGTTCCTCCGAAAGCTCCCATGCGGTCGCGAATGTTGACGAAGCCGTGTCCGGCTCCAGCGGTCGAGGCCACGTCGAAACCGGCACCATCGTCGGCAACCTCCCAATGCACTGCCGCGTCGTCTTCCCACACGCGTAGTAGTGCCGTGGCTTCCGCGCCGGCGTGCTTGCCGGCGTTCTGCAATGCCTCCATGCAGCAGAAATAGACCGCAGCCTCGACCTCTTGATCGTGACGGCCGATGGTGATCTCCGTGGAGGTCGGTAGCGCCGAGCGGCCCGCTGCCGCCGGCAACGCCTCGCCGAGGCCCCCGGAGATGAGCAGAGGCGGGAAGATCCCGTGGGCGAGCGCCCGCAGCTCGGCGATCGCACCCTGCAAATCGCCGCGGATCTCGTCGATCATCGCCTCGGCATCGGCTGGGTCGTCGCCGACTGCGTCTCTGGCCAGTCGCAACTTCACTGCCAGCGCGACGAGGTGCTGCTGTGCACCATCGTGCAGATTGCGTTCCAGCTTGCGCCGTTCGCTGTCGCCGGCGGCAACGATGCGGGACCGTGAAGCGCGCAGCTCGTCGTTGGTCTGACGCAGTTCGTCGAGTGAAGCCTGCAACGCCGTGTCGAGTTGCACGTTGTGGAGTGCCAACGCAACCTGGCGAGCCAACTCGGTCAGGACGCGATCGTCCTCCTCCGTGAACGGCGCGCTGTCCGGCGCACGCTCGCAGACGATCAGCCCCAGGAGGGCGCCGGCGTGTGCGATCGGCGCAACTCGCGTAGAGGCGGATTGCGCGGCTGACACCAAGCCGGGCAGCCAGATGTCGAGCCAGGTGCCGCCTGAAACGCCGGCCCTGCTGACGACTGCCTGCTCCTTTTGTCCCACGAAGAATGCACCGACCTGCCGGTGCGGGACCATCGCCGCGATCTCGTACCGCCCGTCAGCGCCGGTCCAGATCTGTCCACTTCGGAGCTGCATCGACTTGCGCAACGTCTCCACCAGTTGCAGGAGAAGCTCGTCCATCGGGATCGCACGCGTCAGGCGCGAGCCCCAGGTTCGCAATGCTTCATCCGGCGAGAATCGCTCGCCGTAGACAAGTCGGTTGGCGCGCTCGGTCAACCAGCCCCGCGCCGGCTGGTAGGCGATGGCCGCGCCGCCCGCCGCGAGCATCGAGAGCAACAACAGCGACCGTTCGCTGCCGTCGGGCTTCCGCCCGAACGCGGCGAGGGCGATGAGATAGGCGACGATGATGAGCGCGGTCAGCCCGGCCAGGGAGACGGTGTGGGTCAGCAGTCGAGTGATCCGGCCCTGCAGACGGTGAATCGTGCCTGCGGCGATGGCAATGGGCACTAGTCCCGTTGCAGCCAGCGCGATCTCACCGCTGTGGTTCGGCCAGTCCGAGACCAATGACAGCGCAATGCACACCAGGGCTATCTCGGCGCCGACGACGATTGCCCAACCGATCCACTGCATGCGTCGCTGATCAGCCACCGTGCTGACGCGGTAGTTGTGGTACGCCACCGGAGTGGCGAACAACGTGGCCGCCCACAGGACGATGATCAGCCACCACGCACGGTCGGCGCGGTTGGCGAGCAACGCCACAGCAATCACCGCGGCCACTACGTAGGCAATCAGGACCATTCGGCGGTGGGCCGAGCGCACGATCTTGCCGTCGGGCAACGTCAGCAAGAGCTGGAACACGAGCGCCGCCGTCGCCGTGAGGGCGAGGTTCTGAGCGAGGTCGACGAGCAGGCCGGCCGCACCCGAAAGGCTTCGGTGCGAATCAAGACTCCACGCAAGGGCACCAACGGCGGTCGACAATGCGATCGCCGCGACGATCGATGCTGCGGGACACAGGTGGCGCGTGGTGACGACGATGCCGGCGATCGCCCAGCACAGGGCAAGGCACGACGCGACGACGAGGACCGGTGACGAATCTCCTCCGCCGATGATCAACGCTGCCGCAGCAGCGACCACACTCAACCCGCTGGCCAGGAGTCGAACGGTGAGCGCCGGCGAGACACGCTCAGCGTGATCGGGCCTAATGGCCGGAACGGCGACGGCATCAACCTTCTTCGCGACGTCGAGGGGTCGCGGCGTCGCTGCAACGCCGACGCTCGCACCGGTCTCGCCACGATCGATCATGATCAGGTCGCTGACGAACCGCAGCCGTCATCGACGACCCGGCCATCGCGCATCCGCACGATGCGCTGGGCGGCGTCGGCGACCGGTTGGTCGTGGGTGACGAGCAAGATGGTCTGGCCCCCACCGTGCAGGCGGGCGAACAGTTCGAGGACCTCTTCACCGCCGGCCGAATCGAGCGCGCCGGTCGGTTCGTCGGCCAGCAACAGCGTCGGCTCGTTGGCCAGCGCGCGTGCGATCGCCAGGCGCTGGCGTTGGCCACCCGAGAGGGCTGCCGGCGATTGGCGGGCCTTGTCACCGATACCGAGGAGATCGAGCAGATCGCGAGCACGGGTCTCGGCGGACTTGCGCTTGTTGCCGGCGATGAGCGCCGGCATCAGCACGTTCTCGAGCGCAGTCATCCCCTCGAGCAGGTTGAAGAACTGGAAGACGATGCCGATGTGGCGACGGCGCATCATTGCCAGCTCGCTCTCGGATTTTCCGATCAACGACTCGCCCGCCACCAATACTTCACCCTCGTCGGCAACGTCGAGGCCGGCGATCACGTTGAGCAGCGTCGTCTTACCGCAGCCCGATGGGCCCATCACGGCGACGAACTCGCCCTGACCGATGTCGAGGTCGGCGCCACGAAGGGCGCGGACCGGGGCTGTGTCTCGTTCGAATGTGCGGAAGACCTGCCGTGCGTCGACGACGAGGTCGCGAGCTACAGCTCGGGGTTCGAGCACGGATTCCTCGATGGTCATGCCACCTCCTGATTGACTGAGACGATCTTGCGGGCCCGGACGGGCGTCGATCGACCTTTGACGAGACTGCTGCCGAGATCTTCGAACTCGGGCTTCACCGACAACTGCTCCCAGGTCGCGTCGCTGACGACGATCTCGCCGTCGGCGGCGAACTGCTGCAACCGCTGGCACAGGTTGACCGCGTCGCCGACCATCGTGTACTCGAGCCGTTCGTCGGACCCAAGTAGTGCTGCGGCGACCGTCCCGGTCGACAAACCGATTCCGAGGGGAAACGGCGGCAGCCCTTCGCCGAGCCACTCGCGGTTGACGTCCTGCTGGGCCGCGTGCATCGCCCGCGCCGCAACCAGGGCCCGATCGGCGTGATCGGTCGACGGCTCTGGCGCACCGAAGACCGCCATCACGGCATCGCCGACGTACTGCATCACAGTCCCTCCGGCGGAAAGGATGGCACGATTCATCTCGGCACGATGGCGATTCAACTGCTGGGCCAGCTGCGAGGGGTCAGCGTACTCACTGATCGTGGAGTAGCCGCGGATGTCGCTCATCACCACGGTCACATCGAGTTGCTCGCTCTCGCCGACCCGTGCTCCCCGCGACCTGATCCTGTCAGCCACGCCTGTCGGCAGCATTCGAGACAGGGACTCGCCCTGTTCTTCCCGTGAGATGATTGCCGCGTGGAGCCGCTTCAGCCGGTCCAACGCGCCGGTCGTTCCTGCGGACACGCCCTCGGCCAGGCGAAGGAAGAGGGCTTCGACGTTTGCCTCGACAGCCGCTGGAGTGGTGTGCGTCGCGGCCGCGATCGCCTTGATCGGCTTGCCCTCGGCAATCATCTCCAGCAACGCATCGTGCTCAGCGTCGAGGCCACCGGTCCGGCGCACCGGACTGATCAACGCGCTCACGATCGCCGGGTCGATCATCGATCCACCGGTCGCTACCTCGCGGATGGCACGGGCGAGCTGATCACCCTCGGCGATGCGGTCCTTGAGCAGATACGCGTACCCTGCGGCGCCCTCCGAGAGAAGCGAGATCGCGTAGTCGGGATCGTCGTATTGGCTGAGGATCACGATGCCGGTCCCGGGGTGCCGCTTGCGGATCAGCTTGCACGCCTCAATCCCCTCACGGTCGAAGTTGGGGGGCATCCGGATGTCGCTGACCACCACGTTCGGCTCGGCAGCCTCAGCGCCAGCGACGAGACCGTCGTGATCCTCGGCGACGCCGACGATCTCGAGATCCGGTTGGCGCTTGAGCATCGCCATCAGACCCTCACGTATGAACACGCTGTCGTCGGCCAGGAAGACCGTGATGACACCCATGCGAGTATTAGAGCGCTGATCGACCGCAGCGAACGAGGGCGGGGACCAGTGTCGTGGAGGTGGTGCCAGCCACACCATGGCATGCCCGCCAATGCCCTGGAGATCAGGCTCCGCTGAGCCGACGATGAGATCGCAGGACAACACGGAGAGCAACACGGACAGAAGGAGCAGATCATGCGGATCGAGCGAAGCATCACAACGGTGTCATGGATCCCTTCGGACCTGATGGAAGGTCTCGGCAAGATGGCCACGCGGATGAAGATGGCTCACGACGATCCGCCGCCGCCCGACTCGTTGGGGTCCGACATCCCGGCGGCGCTCGACGCGCTGCGCACCAACGACCGATTCCGCTTCGCCAACCAGTTGCGCGCCTACATCGACGTCGACGACGCAGGACATATCACCGACCATGGGTATTCAGGCGACGGGATGATCGGCGCGACGACGGTCGGGCTCGGAGTGGGCTCGATCACCATTCCCGCCATCAAACTCGACGATCGCCTCGGTGAGCCCGAGGTCGCGGCGGATCATGTGCGGTTCACGCAGACCGTCGGTGGACGCACGGGTGCCCCAATGCCTCGAGCGGTGAAGCATGCTCCGTTCGTTCAGTATCGGGCACCGATCGTGTGGACCACCCTCGAGCTGACGATCTGGGCCGATGGCAAGCACGAGGCCAAGATGGCCGGCGCGTCCGGCTTTCCGAGGCACTGGGTGTTCGACGACAGCGGCAAGTTGACGGCCAAGAGCAGCCTCGCCGATTACAAGGCGTGGATGAACGATTCGTTCGGCAAGCACACCCCGTGGGGTGACGAAGATTCTCCCGCTTTCGTCACCGAGGTGGAGACCCTGCTGGAACGAGAGCTTCAGACCATGATCATGCACGGCGCCAAGAAGCCGGACATCCGTCGGATCAAGATCGACCACGCACTCGTCGAGCAGGGCTCGGATCACACTGGAGAGGTGTTCCTGCTGTTGAACGGGGTCCTCGCCGTCGAGGTCGACGGGGAGACGCTGGCCGAGATCGGTCCCGGCGCTGTGCTCGGCGAGCGCGGCGAGCTCGAAGGCGGACGTCGCACGGCAACGCTGCGGGCCGTCACGGAGTGCAAGGTCGCTGCCGTGCCCATCGACAGCCTCGATCGGGAACGACTCACCGAGCTCGCAAGCGGTCACCGTCGGGAAGAGGGCCGCGTGTAGTGCGCGCAGTGCTGTGTGGTGTGCGCGGGTCGACACCCGCGCCTGGGGCCGCGTTCAACACCGTCGGGGGGAACACCTCGTGTGTCGCGATCTGTCGAGACGACGATCGCCGGCCGCGCCTCGTGCTCGACGCCGGTACCGGGCTGCGCGCCGTCAGTGCCATGCTCGAAGGTGAGCCCTTCGACGGCACGATCCTGCTCGGACATCTTCACTGGGACCACACACACGGCCTGCCGTTCTTCGCGGCCGGCGATCATCCGGCGGCGCACACCACTGTGCTCGTCCCTTCGCAGGGCGTCGCCGCGATCGACCTCATCTCCCGCTTCATGTCGCCTCCGTCTTTCGCGATCGGTCCCAGAGGCCTGCGCGGCGAGTGGTCGTTCAAGTCGATCGAGGAGGGCGAGCACGAGATCGAAGGCTTCCAAGTGCGTGCCCGTGAGATCCCCCACAAAGGCGGGCGCACGTTCGGATATCGAATCTCCGATGACGGTGGGACCCTCTCTTACCTCTCCGATCACGGGCCATACGAGATGTTCGGGCCGGGGCCGGACGGTTTCGGCCCCTACCACGAGGCAGCGGTTTCGTTGTGCGAAGGAACCGATCTGCTGATTCACGATGCCCAATACACAGCAAGCGAACTACCCGCGCTCGCTTCGTTCGGCCACTCCGCTGCCGACTACGCGGTGGGTTTGGCCCGCCACTGTCAGGTTCCCCGCGTGCTGTTGTTTCATCATGATCCGGATCGCACCGATGCGCAGGTGGCTGCGATCGAGCGCGCCTGGCGTGACGCAACAGATGTGACGGTCGAGGCCGCGCGGGAGGGAACGACAATCGATCTTCTAGTACCCGCGCGCGGCGAGAATCGAACGGTCGACCGATGAACGCTGTGCTCTACCGTTTTCGCAGTGTGCTTCGCACCCGATGGCCTGCCACGCTCGCATTGGACACTGGTGGTCGCAGTGGTCTGCGGCGTGGTCATCGCCTTCGCCGCGGGAGCGCAACGAACGGTCACGGCGCCGGAGCGCTACACCGCTGCAGTGGGGGGCGAGTTCGACGGAGTTGTGACGCAGGAGCAGGGTGGACCCCCGCGAGTTGCCGAGGTCTCATCATTGCCGGGCGTCGAATCCTCCGAGTCGTTCACGTTCGTGTTCGGCGGCATCATCAGCACCGATTCTCCGGAAAACATTCCACAGGCCTTGGTGTTCGTCG
>JANMMQ010000392.1:0-4229 GCA_031373465.1 Ilumatobacteraceae bacterium
GATCTCTTCGACCAGGGCAAGTGGCTGCCGTGGATGGGTGACCGGCCGTGGACCCGTGAGCTCCTCTTCGGGGGTTTGATGGCTCTCGGGTTCCCGGCCGTCCTGGCGTTGCTGTGGCCGAAAGGATTGAGAACCGCGGGATTGGTCGTTGGTATTGCTGTCGCCGCGCTGCTTCACGTCACGGTGGCCGTCGCTGCGATCTCCGCCGCCTATCAGCTGCTGGAGCATGGAGTGCACGTGTGGGACCCTCCGCGACGCACGATGAAGGTCGGTTTGACGTTGCTGGCGATCGGCGTCACCGTCTTGACGATCTGGATGTGCAAGCGGTACTAAGCGAGGATGGCGGCGAGCTTCTGCTGGAACCAGGCCACACCCGACTCGTGCCGCGGGCTCAGCGGACCTGGGCGGTAGCCGCCGCTCGCGTAGTTCTGATGAGTGATCTCGCAGATGCCGAAATCTTCGCGAACGACGGCGAGGCTGGATTCGACCGTACGGTCACGCTCGGGCATGGTCGCCGTCGACAGGTCGGCGAAGTAGTAGTGGTACAGCAGTTCGGTTCGGCCCTCGTCGATCGGGTTGATACGAGACGTGTTCATACCACCGTCGAACAGTGACAGCGTCAAGTTCGGCCACGTCGTCAGCCAGGTGCCGCGGTAGAAGAGGTCGTCCTTCGGCGGCGCCGTCATCTTGATCACGTTGTCCATCGCCACCGTTTCGAACTTCTCGAAATCGATCGCCGCATAGAAGCTCGGATGGATGCCGGGGATGTGGTATCCCTCGATGAAGTTGTCCGTGTAGATCTTCCAGTTGGCGTCGAACTCCAACCGCTCGGTGCGGTACAGCTGGAACGTCTCGATCGGCTCGTCGGCCAGCACGCTGACCGTGTCGCCGAGGTTGGCCAGCAGCGGCTCGATGGGGTCGATGGCGACGAACAGCAGTCCTCGCCACTCGTCGACGCTGATCGGTTGCAGGGGCCAATCGGCCATGTCGAAGTCGGGGTCTTCGCCGAACCAGGGTGTGCGCTTGAGGGTGCCGTCGAGCGCGTAGACCCAGTTGTGGTACGGGCATCGGATCGCACTGCAATGTCCGGTGCCTTCCTCCAACAAGCGTGCGCCGCGATGAACGCAGACGTTTCTGAATGCGCGCAGTTCGCCATCGTCGGCACGGATGGCCATCACCTTCGCCCCGGCGATCTCGGCTGCGACGTAATCGCCCGCTGCGGCAACCTGCGATGCAGGACCGAGCAGCTGCCAACTGCGCCAGAAGACCCTATGCTGTTCTTTCTCGTAGACGCTCGGCTCGACATAGAACGCCGGATCGAGATTGCGGAGCACGTTGAAACGGTAGCGGAGCAACCTCTCCATTTCAGGGCCGCGTAGGATCGCGACTCGAAACGCAAGTGAGGGGAGCACAGTGTTGGATCAGGTCATCGTTTCCGCTCGACCCGCGCCCACGGAGCTGGTGCCGGGCCGAACAGCAGTCATCGTCGTTGACATGCAGAACGATTTTGCGTCGACCGGAGGAATGTTCGAGAGAGCCGGGATCGATGTGTCCGGCATTCGTGCAATTGTCGAACCGACTCGAGCGCTGCTCGATGTGGCGCGTCGCGCAGGGTTGCTGGTCTGCTACCTGAGGATGGGGTTCGACCCGGACTTGTTCAACGCCGGATATCCCAACAGCCCGACGTGGACGAAGCACGCCCCGCTCGACGTCGGCAAGGAAGTGCAGTCACCGACGGGAGAACCGAGCCGAATCCTCGTCCGCGACACCTGGAACACGGAGATCATCGAAGAGCTCGCACCGCAGGCCAACGATCTCGTCATCGACAAGCACCGCTACAGCGGTTTCTACGGCACGGCGCTCGAAGCTCGTCTGCGAGAACGCGAGATCGAGTCGCTGGTGTTCGTCGGTGCAACCACCAGCGTGTGCGTCGAATCCACGTTGCGCGATGCAATGGCTCGCGACTTTCACTGCCTGCTCGTTGAAGACTGCGTCGCTGAGCCGATCGGAGCACAGTTCGAACGGACCAACCACGAGGCATCCCTGTTGACGCTGGAAATCCTTTTCTGCTCGATCACCGATTCCACATCGTTGATCGACGCATTGTCATCGGTCCAGGCGCCAGCAGGCGCCTCATTCGAACCGAACTGAGGACCGCGTTCAAGGCCGCAGGTAGCGATGCCGATGACTGACGCGTGTCCAGCACAATCGCGACATCGGCGACCGGTGGTTCCGCATCGTCGCAGGCCGACTGTCTGGACGGGCGCGCCTGGAATCCCCGCCCCATCGCCAGCTGGTCCGTTCGGATACTCGTGCTGCTGCTCCCGCTGGTTGTCGCTGTGGGAGTGGTCAAGGCGGCGATCGTATTGGTGTCGCGTCCGGACGGCCGAGTGGCGTTCTGGACATGGATGGCCGCGCTGGCCGTGGTGTCGTTCATGGCGTCGCTCGGCACGCAACGCCTCATGCGTCGTGTGGCCCCCCTGGCCATGTTGTTCAGGATGTCGCTGATCTTTCCTGACGAGGCTCCATCACGGTTCAGCGCCGCGATGCGTTCGGGATCGTCGCGTTCGCTTGCCCGCCATTTCCAGAGTTCCGATACCAAGTCGAGTCCCCAACAGGCGGCAGCGGAGCAGCTCCTGGCGCTGATAACCCGACTCGGCCGCCACGATCGTCTCACTCGTGGCCACGCCGAACGAGTCCGGGCGTACTCCGTCATGCTCGGTGAGCAGATCGGTCTGTCCCGCGACGACCTGGACAAACTGAACTGGGCAGCGCTCGTTCATGACATCGGCAAGTTGGAAGTACCGGAGGCACTGTTGAACAAGCCCGGCCGCCCGACCGGCGAGGAATGGACGATGTTGCGGACCCATCCGGGAGCCGGCGGCAAGTACGTCGAGCCGCTCCGAGGCTGGCTCGGTGAGTGGGTCGATGCCACAACCCAGCACCACGAACGGTACGACGGCGACGGCTATCCGCAAGGATTGTCCGGGAAGAGCATCTCACTGGCCGGACGGATCGTCGCGATCGCTGACGCCTTCGACGTCATGACCGCTGCCCGTTCCTACAAGAAGCCACTCCCAGCCGCGCAGGCGCGCGCCGAACTCACACGCAGCAGCGGCACGCAATTCGACCCGCACCTAGTTCGTAGCTTCGTGGAGATCTCTCTCAGGCGAATGCGCCGCATCGTCGGCCCGCTCGGCTGGCTCTCCCAGCTCCCGGAGTTGATTCGTAGTCCGCTCACCGCCGTCGCCACCTCGACGGGTGTAGTTGCCGCGGGTGCGATTGGCTTGGCCACCGCGGCCGGCGCCCTTGCCGCGCCGGCTGAGCCTCGACATCAAACAGTCGAAACTGCACCATACGTGCAGCAGCTCGGCGACCCAGTCGACGGCAGCACCACGCCGTCAACCGAACCCGTAAGCGAACCCACCGGAACAACAGCTCCGAGCTCGTCTATCCATGTGCGTCCTGTCGCCCCAAACGAGCGAGCCCCGACCGCCGTCGCCGCGACCACGACGACGGCGAGCAACACGCCGACGGCGAGCAACACGCCGACGGCGAGCAACACGCCGACGGCGAGCAGTACGCCACCAACCGGTAGCACCACTACCACGCCAGCCCAGATCAGTCCGGTGAACACGACGACGAGTCCGGCTACTCCGACGGGACCAACCTCGCCCGGCATCACCTCACCCACACCCGCGTCGCCGACGACTCCCGTCCCAGCTACGGCCGTCCCATCGACGACGGCGGTCACGGGTCCGGCAACGGCGGTAGACGATCAAGCCAACACACGTGCCAACAAGTCGGTCAACAGCCACGTCCTGCAGAACGACAACTTCGGGGCGTCGGCCCCCGACATGTCGACGTTCTCTGTACTCGCAGGCCCGTCCCACGGATCCGTCACGATCGTTGGACAGAACCTTCTGTATGACCCCAACCCCGGTTACACCGGGACCGACTCATTTTCGTACTCGATTTGTTCGCTGTCGGCGTCCTGCGGTCAGGCCACCGTGCTCGTGACGATCACACCCTGAAATCGCTCCGTCAAGAGCCTCAGGTTTCGAGTAGGAGCGACAAGATTCTGCGGGGTCGGGGTGAGAGGATTTGAACCTCCGACCTCCACGTCCCGAACGTGGCACGCTAACCAAGCTGCGCTACACCCCGAAAGTGCGTCTGCAATCTATCCGACGGCTGCGGGTTCTTCCTCAGGCGTTTCCTCGGCGACGGGC